>CAYPJK010000100.1:0-8107 GCA_964411025.1 uncultured Nevskia sp. | reverse complement strand
GATTCCCGTCAGCGGCTGATTCCGCTGCGCGAGGAGATCGAGATCGTCAAGATCTACATGCGCATCGAGGAAATCCGGCTCGGCGACAAGCTGCTGGTCAATTGGGAAATTCCCGATGCCGTGCTCGACGCCCAGGTGCCGCGCCTGACGGTGCAGCCGCTGGTCGAAAATGGTGTGCTGCACGGGGTGTCGCGGCTGCGCGCACGCGGCATGCTGCACGTCATCGCCCGCCGCGAGGGTGCGTTCCTGGTCGTCGACGTCGAGAACCCGGTTCCGCCGGAGGACGCGCCGAAGCGCGCCGGCACCGGCACGGCGATCGGCAACATCGCGCAGCGGATCAAGCTGATCTATGGCGAACGGGCGAAGCTGATCCTCGGCGAGGATCGCGACGAATTCGGGCCGCTGTTCCGCGCCCGCCTGCGCCTGCCTTTCGTGGTTCATAGTGGTGGCGAAATCAACGCGCCCACCTTTACGGAGGATTGAAGCAATGAGAGTCGTGATCGTCGATGACGAGCCGCTGGCGCGGGAGCGTCTGCGCCGTCTGGTCGCGGAGTTTCCGGGGTACGAGATCGTCGGTGAGGCGGGCGACGGCGAGGCGGCGATCGAGCTGATCCGCGACGAGGAGCCCGATGTGGTGCTGCTCGACGTGCGCATGGGCATGGTCGATGGCCTGCAGGTGGCGCGCGCCATCAAGGAAGAGGACATGGCGCCGGCGATCATCTTCATCACCGCCTATCCGGAGCACGCGCTGAGCGCCTTCGATGCCCAGGGCGATGCCTACCTGCTCAAGCCGGTGCGCAAGGAAAAGCTGAAAGAGGCGCTGCAGCGCGTGCGCAAGCTGTCGCGTGCCCAGAAGCCGACCATCGCGCTGCCCGGCACCAAGCCGGCGCGCGATTTCGTGCTGGCCACCACCCGCGAAGGGCTGGCCCGCGTGCCGGCCGAGGACATCGTCTATTTCCTGGCCGACCAGAAATACACCACCGTCTGCCATCTGCACGGCGAGGTGCTGATCGAGGAATCGCTGAAGACGCTGGAGGACGATTTCTCGCCGTGGTTCCTGCGCGTGCACCGCAAGGCGCTGGTTGCCACCCGCTTCATTGCCGGGCTGGAGCGCGGCAAGGGCGATGAATCCCAGCACTGGCTGAAGGTACGCCACGCCGCGACCCTGCTGCCGGTCAGCCGCCGCCGTCTGGCCGAGGTGCGCCGCTTCCTGACCGATGACGGCAGCGACAAGACGCTGGACTGATCACCACCTCACGGACACCGCCGTCTTGCCGATCCGAATCGCAACCCGAGAAAGCCCGCTTGCCCTGTGGCAGGCGGAGCATGTCAAGGCGCTGATCGAGCGCACCCATCCCGGCGTCGC
The DNA here is from genome assembly GCA_964411025.1 of uncultured Nevskia sp. GTDB lineage: Bacteria > Pseudomonadota > Gammaproteobacteria > Nevskiales > Nevskiaceae > Nevskia. Next base: position 6,741 of record CAYPJK010000100.1, on the reverse strand, counting down.
CGTCAGCCTGGTGCCGATGACCACCATCGGCGACCAGCTGCTCGACCGCAGCCTGGCGACCGTTGGTGGCAAGGGCCTGTTCGTCAAGGAACTGGAAGCGGCGATGCTGGAAGGCCGCGCCGACATCGCCGTGCATTCGATGAAAGACGTGCCGGCGGTACTGCCGGATGGTCTGGTGCTGACGGCGTTCCTGCCCGGCGAAGACCCGCGCGACGCCTTCGTATCCAACCGCTACGCCTCGCTGGATGCGTTGCCGCAGGGTGCGGTGGTCGGCACGGCGTCGCTGCGCCGGCAGGCCCAGCTGCGCGGCCTGCGGCCGGATCTGGTGATCAAGGAACTGCGCGGCAATGTCGGCACCCGGCTGCGCAAGCTTGACGAAGGCCAGTACGACGCCATCCTGCTGGCCGCAGCCGGCTTGATCCGGCTGGGACTGGAATCGCGGATCCGCGAAAAGTTCGACATGGGCCGCTTCGTGCCGGCCTGCGCCCAGGGCGTGGTCGGCATCGAATGCCGTGCCGATGATGCCGCCACCCGGGCGCTGATCGCGCCGCTGCACGATCCGCAGTCGGCAATCCGGCTGGCCGCCGAACGCGGCCTCAATGCCCGGCTCGGCGGTGCCTGCACGGTGCCGGTGGCCGGCCATGCGGTGATCGCTGCCGACCGGATTCGGCTGACCGGTCTGGTCGCCGCGCCGGATGCCAGCACCTGCGTCCGCGACGAGATCGAAGGGCCGGCCGCCGAGGCCGCGGCACTAGGCGTACAACTGGCCGAGCGCCTGCTCGAACGCGGCGCGCGCGCGATCCTGGCGCAGCTCGGCATCCATGCCTGAGTCCGCCGCCGTGCGGCTGGACGGGCTGACCGTCCTGGTCGCGCGGCCCGCCGGCCAGGCCGAGGCACTGTGCGCGCTGATCGAGGCCGACGGTGGCCGGGCGCTGCCGCTGCCGCTGTTCGCGATCGAAGCGCTGGACGCCGAGGCGATGGCGGCCGCACGCGCAGTGCTCGATGACGCCCGCTCGGCCGATCTCTGGCTGTTCACCAGCCGCAATGCGGTCGATCAGGCAGCGCGGCTGTGCTCGCTGCCCTGGCCGACGCTGGCGGCGGTCGGCGAAGCGACGGCAGCGGCACTGCGCCAGCACAGCGGCCAGCCGGTGCTGACGCCGCCGGCCGGCGACGGCGCGGCCGCCTTGCTGACGCATCCGGCGCTGCAGCATGGGAGCGGCCGTCAGGCACTGATCGTCACCGGCGAACGGACGCTGCCGATCCTCGAACAGGGGCTCGTCGCCCGCGGCATGACGGTGCGCGTGCTCCCGGTTTACCGGCGCGTGGCCATCGATCATCCCTCGGCGGCAATCGCTGCCTGGCTGCGGGCAGCCGATGTGGCGGTGATTCCGAGCGGCGAGGCGCTGCATCGGCTGCAGGCGCTGACGCCGCCGGAAGCCCGTCCGCAGCTGGCCGGGCTGCAATTGGCCGTGCCGTCGCCGCGTGTGTTAGAAACTGCGCGCTTGCTGGGCTTCACCGCCGAGCCGCTGCTGCCGGAGCGGGTCAGCGACCTGGCCTACCTCGAAGTCCTACGGCGTCACGTGCGCCATCGCCACTCGAACGCATGACCGAATACGACGTCCCCGAACGCCCGCGCCCGGCGCGCAGCCTCTGGCGTGCGCTGTGGCTGTGGACCCTGCTGCTGGCGCTGGCAGCGCTGCTGGGCGGCGGCGGCTACGCCGGCTGGCAGTTCTGGAAGGAGCGGCAGGCGACCGAGGACATCGTCGCTGCCCAGGACACCCTGCTGCGGCGGCTCAGCCGCCAGCTCGGCGACGCCGGCGCCGAGATCCAGCAGTTGCGTCAGCGGCAGGGCGATCTTGCCGAAAGCGCACGCCGCAGCACCGATCTGGTCGCTGCGCTGCAGGGCCGTGCCGATGACGCCGATGCCACGCTGGCGCGCATCAACGCCACCATCCAGGGGGGGCGCGGCCGCGCCCAGCTGCTGGCGGTCGAACAACTGCTGCTGATCGCCAACGAGCGCGCCCGGCTGGCGCGTGATGTGCCCGGTGCCATCGACGCCCTGACCTTGGCCCAGGATCGACTCGGCAGCCTGGCCGAGCCGAAGCTGTTTCCGATCCGCGAGGCGCTGGCCGATGAGCGCAGCCGTCTCGAAGCGCTGCCGCGCGTCGACCTTGAAGCGGCGGCGCTGACGCTGTCCAGCCTGATCCGTCGGGTGCCCGAGCTGCCGCAACGCTCGCGTGCGCCGACCCACGCGGCGGTTGTTGACGGCGAGCCGTCGCGCGACATCACGCCGGAGGCCGGCGGCTTCTGGGCACGCGGCGCCGGCAGCCTGCGGCAGATGTTCGGCGCCGTGTTCACCGTCCGGCGGACCGACAAGCCGGTCGACCGCCTGCTGCCACCGGAGCAGGAACGGCTGGTCGGGCAGTTGCTGCTGCTGAAGCTGGAAACGGCCCGCGCGGCGCTGCTGACCCGCAACACGGCGACCCTGCGCGCGACGATCGAAGACGCTGCCGCGTTCGTGAACGACTACTACCGCAGCGACGATCCGACCGTGCTGGGCGCCCGCGCCGAGCTGGATCGCCTGATGACGCTGGACCTGAATCCGCAGCTGCCGGAGCTGGGCCGCAGCCTGGGCCTGCTGCGGGCCTATCTCGACGCGACGCGCTGACGCCAGTCGGCCACCAGACTCCCACCCGTGATCATCGTTTTCCTTTCGCTGCTGCTGGTCTTCGTCGGCGGCCTGGTCGCGATCCTGCTGCTGCGGCCGGATACCGGCTACGTGCTGATCAACTACGGCCCGTGGGTGGTCGAGACCTCGCTGGCGGTGCTGGTGTTCGGGATCGGCCTGTTCTTCCTGCTGGTCTGGCTGCTGCTGCGGCTGTCCGGTTTCGCGGTGCGGCTGCCGGGTTCGCTGCGCGAAGCGGTCGATCAGCGGCGCAGCAGCCGCGCTCGAGAGGCCTTCGAGAACGGCCTGCTGGCGCTGTTCGAAGGCAACTGGGCGCGCGCCGAGAGCGAGCTGGTCAAGCGCGCCAGCGACCACCATGCGCCGCATCTGAACTACCTGGCGGCCGCCCGCGCGGCGCAGCGTCAGGCGGCCACCGACCGGCGCGACCATTACCTGCGGCTGGCGATGCTGAACCGGCCCGAGCACGAGTTCGCCACGCTCCTGTCGCAGGCGGATCTGCAGCGCAAGCGCGGCGAGTTCGAGGCCACCCGGCAAACCGCGCTGAAGCTGCGCGAGAAAGATCCGATGCACCCGTTCGCGATCGAGCTGCTGGCCGAAAGCCATGCCGCGCTCGGTGAATGGGCGGCGCTGCGTGCACTGCTGCTGGAGCCGGCCAGCGCCCAGGCGATCGTCGCTGCGCGTCGCGACCAGCTGATGGGCCGGGCGATCCTGGAACTGATGCAGACCGCCATCGACGACGCCCGGCTGCCGATCCTGAAGGCGCTCTGGGAAGGCGCCGGCCATCTGCGCGACGACCCCGAGCTGAAGCGCGCCTACGCCCGCGGTCTGGCCCGCCTGAACGCCGATGCCGAGGCGCTCGCGCTGATCGCCCAGGCGCTGTCGGTGGACTGGGACGGCGAGCTGGCGCTGCTCTACGGCGACCTGCACGCCGGCGATCCGATCACCCAGCTGGCGACCGTCGAGTCCTGGCTGGCGCTGTACGGCGAGAAGACCGAACTGCTGCAGGTGGCCGGCCATGTCTGTCTCGCCAACCGCCTGTGGGGCAAGGCGCGCAGCTATCTCGAAGCGGTGATCGCCATCGCGCCGACGCCGAAGGCCTATCTCGATCTGGCGCGGCTGTGCGCCGATACCCAGCAGCCGGACGAGGCCGCCCGCCACTACCGGCTGGGGCTGGAACTGGCGGCCGGCCAGCACTGAGCGGCCAGCGGCGTCGTTGCCGTTGCCGTTGCCGTTGCCGGCAAGGCTCCGCCACACTCCGACGACGCGGCCGCGCATCCGAGCCGCGATCCATCGAGGAGGAGCAAGCGAGATGAGCACCCTGTTCAGCAGCAGCCAGCGCGCGTTGCAGGAACGATTCGGCACGGCGGCCCTGGCCGATCGCGTGTCGATGATCACCATGCACGCCGAGGTCACCGACGCCGAGAAGGCTTTCATCGAAAGCCGCGATCTGTTCTTCCTGTCGACCGTCGACGACGACGGCCAGCCGACCTGCTCGTACAAGGGCGGCGCGGTCGGCTTCGTGCGGGTGGTCGATGCCGGCACCATCGCGTTCCCGAGCTACGACGGCAATGGCATGTATCTGTCGATGGGCAATCTCAGCGTGAGGCCGAAGGTGGGGCTGCTGTTCATCGACTTCGAGACGCCGAACCGGCTGCGCCTGCACGGCGAGGCCAGCATCGATCCGGATGATCCGCTGCTTGCCGACTACCCGGGTGCCGACCTCGTGGTGCGGGTGGCGATCAGCAAGCTGTTCGTCAATTGCCCGCGCTACATCCATCGCTACCAGAAGCTCGGCGATTCGGTCTATGTGCCGAAGGCCGGCTGCGCCACGCCGCCGGCGAAATGGAAGCGCATCGACGCCTTCGGCGACGTACTGCCGGCCCGCGATGCCGCCGCGGTTGCCGCTGCCGGCGCCGCGATCAGCTTCGACGACTACATGGCCGACGTCGCGGCCGGGCAGGGCTGATGCAGGCACTGATCGTCGGCTGCGGCGATGTCGGCTGCCGGCTGGCGCTGCGGCTGCAGGCGCGCGGCATTTCGGTGACCGGCGTCGTGCGCTCGCCGTCGAGCGCCGCTGCGCTGCGCCGGCTGGGCATCACGCCGCGGCTCGCCGATCTCGATGCCGACGTGATCGCCGACTGGCCGCCGGCCGACTGGCTGTTCCACTTCGCCCCGCCGCCGGACGCAGGCGACACCGATCCCCGACTGGTCGGCACGCTGGCGGCCCTGTCGGTAGCGCCCGCGCGGCTGGTCTACCTGTCGACCTCGGCGGTCTACGGCGATTGCGAGGGCCGCTGGATCGACGAGACCGAATCGCTGAAGCCGAAAAGTGCGCGCGGTCAGCGCCGGCTCGATGCCGAACGCAGCGCGCTGGCCTATGCCCGCGCACACGGCAGTGCGGCGATGATTCTGCGGGTGCCGGGCATCTACGGGCCGGGACGGCTGCCGTTGCAGCGGCTCAACGCCGGCGCGCCGCTGGTGCAGCGCGACCAGTCGCCGTACACCAATCGCATCCATGCGGATGATCTGGCCGCCGCCGCGCTGCGGGTCGCCGAACTCGGTGTCGATGGCGCCGCCTACAACGTCAGCGACGGCCAGCCGACGACGATGACCGATTACTTCCAGCGCTGTGCGCGGCTGCTGGGCGTGCCGCCGCTGCCGGAACAGCCGCTGGAGGCGGCGCTGCGGACGATGTCGCCGATGCTGCGATCGTTCCTCGAGGAGTCGAAGCGGCTGTCGAACCGGCGGCTGGTCGAGGAACTGGGCTGGCAGCCGCAGTATCCGAACCTCGACGCCGGCCTGCCGGCCAGCCTCGATCCCGATCCGGTGGTCCGGGCATTCACCGGCGCAGCCTAGAATCGGGTGCGGTACCCATTACAACCCCTGCCAGTGGCTACGGAGAACAGCATGAGCATCGCCAGTGAATTCAAGGCATTCGCGATGCGCGGCAACGTCATCGACCTCGCCGTCGGCGTGGTCATCGGCGGGGCCTTCGGCACCATCGTCACCTCGCTGGTCGGCGACGTGATCATGCCGGTGCTTGGCCAGCTGACGGCCGGCGTCGACTTCTCCAAGGCCGCACTGGTGCTCAAGCAGGCGTCCGACGACGGCAAGACGCCGGCCGTCCTGCTCGGTTACGGCAAGTTCATCCAGTCGATCGTCAATTTCATCATTGTCGCCTTCGCGATATTCCTGATGGTCAAGGCGATCAACACGATGAAGAAGGCGGAGGCCGCCGCGCCGCCGCCGCCCCCGCCGGGGCCGAGCAATGAGGAGAAGCTGCTCGCCGAGATCCGCGACCTGCTGAAGAAGCCCTAAGCGCAGCCGACAGGCAAGCGGTGCCGGAGGACCGGACCGGCTTGCCGGTCGGCGGCTGCGGCTCGGGCCGCGTAGATCAGGCCGCCATGGCGAGCGGGGTCGGCGCCTCGTCGCTGCGGCTTCGCGGCGAGGCCTTCGGCCGCTTCGGCGTCGGCAGCGACAGCCGGGCAATCCGCTTCCAGGTGCTCAAGGTCTGGCGCAGGAACGAGCCGGTGTTGTACGGCAGGCCGTGCTTTTCGCAGATCGCCCGCACCTCCGGCGCGATTTCGGCGTAGCGGTGCGCCGGCAGGTCCGGGAACAGGTGATGCTCGATCTGGAAGCTCAGGTTGCCGCTCATGATGTGCATCAGCCGGCCGCCTTCGAAGTTCGCCGAACCGAGCAACTGGCGCACGTACCACTGGCCGCGGGTTTCGTTCTCGATCACCGATTCCGGAAACTGCTCGACGGCTTCCGGGAAGTGGCCGTTGAAGATCACGGCACAGGCCCAGACGTTACGGATCAGGTTCGCGCCGATGTTGCCGACCAGCACCAGCGGCGCCAGCAGCCCGGCCAGCAGCGGGAAGGAGACGTAATCCTTTTTCAGCTGTTTCTTCAGCTTGGCCCAGACCGGCTTGAACTCTTCCTTCAGCTGCGCCTTCGACTTGGTCTTGTAGACCAGCACTTCTTCGAGCTTCAGGTTCTGTACCGCCACGAAGTGCTGGAAGAACGCGTGCAGGATCACCGTCAGCGGCAGATTG
>CAYPJK010000099.1:0-8132 GCA_964411025.1 uncultured Nevskia sp. | reverse complement strand
GAGCCGTCCCACATCAGCTGCGGCAGCCAGGCCAGGTTGTACAGCCCCGGCGCGTTGCGGGTGCCGTTGCGGTTGCCGATGCCGTGGCTGACCGCATGGTCGTAGTGGGCAAACGCCGCGAACTGCTGGTGGCAACTGGCGCAGGACACCGTTCCGTCACGCGACAGGCGCGGGTCGTAGAACAGCTGCCGGCCCAGCGCGAAGCCGGCTGCCGTGACCGGATTGGCGTGGAAGTCGTAGACCGGCTGCGGCCAGCCGGCCGGCACCTCGAACTGCGGCGTGCGCAGCAGCGCCAGCTGTTCGGCCAGCATGCCGATGCCGCCACGCGCGTCGAGCGCCAGCGCGCCGACCGCCAGCAGGATCAGCGCCGCCAGCCACGTCACCAGCCCGTTGCTGCGGCCCTTGCCGGGTTGCCGAGGCCGCATCAGTGCGACGCGCGGTCGCGCGGCTCGTGATGCAGGTGGTCGAGCTTCAGAAAGCCCGGCAGTCCAACCGCCAGCGCCCGGCCTTCCGCTGCCTGCATCACCCGCGCAGTCCGGGCGAACGAGACGGGCGGCGTACCGCCGAGCAGCGCGTCGAGATCGGCATGCAGGTGCACCGTCGACGTCAGGTCCGGCGACAGCCGCAATGGCTTCGGCGCAAACGACAGGAACACGCTGTGCTGGACGCCGTCGCCACCGAGATGCAGGGTCACCGCGCCCCCGGCCTCGGGCGAGGCTGGCGAACGGCCCTCGAGCTTGAAATGGATGTAGCCGGTTGCCCAGGTCCAGAACATGCCGAGCGCCGGATCGAGCGCGCCGGTCTGCGCGCCGGCACTGTTGCGCGCCGGGTCGACGCCGATCAGCAGTTCAAGGCCGCTGTATTCGCCGGGCGGCGCACCGTCGATCCGCAGATGCCAGGTCTCCGGCCGCGCCAGATCGACCAGCCAGTAGCCGTCGGCGGTCTCGGGATCGTGGCTCGGTGTCCAGCCGCTGCCGTCCGGCCGCAGCAGGCGCAGGTTCGACAGGTAGTACTGCAGCTTGCCGACCGTCAGCGCCTCGCCGGCCGGCGTGGTCACCGTGGCGCCCTTCTCCAGTGCCGCCGCGCCGGCGACGTGGCTGATCTCGATGTCCAGCGCCGTCGCCGGTGCCGCCGCCTGCCGGCATGCGGTCAGCGCCATCAGAACGGCCAGCGGCGCGGCCAGCGAACGAAGCGAGGGACGAGGGATCACGGGGACGGTGCGAGCGGAATCGGCCGTCACTGTAATGAATAAGAACAGCGTTCAATATATTGTTTTGATCGCGCCTAATAATCGAACGCGGTCTGTCGATCACCGGTTGCAGGCGGTCATTGCCGGCCGCTGTCGACGCCTGGCGCGGATCAGGGACAATCGGCGCCGGCAGCGCCCCTGCTGCCTCGTCCAGCCGCCCGGTCCGCCGCGTGAATCCGCCCGAAGTCCGTCCCGACCCCGCGTTCAACCGCCACGGCGCCGTCGCCGAACTGCTGGCGCAGACGCCATCCGGCGCCGTCGACCGGCTGCAGGCGATGGCCGATGACCTGAAGATCGCCTATGCGCCGAACACGCTGAAAAGCTGGCGGGCCGACTGGCGCGTGTGGACCGAGTTCTGCACGCGCGAAGGCCATGCGCCGCTGCCGGCAACGGTGCCGGCGCTGCGCGCGTTCGTGCTGGAGCGCATCGCCGCGGGCCGAAAGCGCGCCACCATCGACCATTACCTGGCGACCCTGACGGTCGTCCATCGGCTGGCCGAACTGCCGTCGCCGATGGATTCGATGGAAGCGCGGCTGATGTGGCGCGGCCTGCGCCGCGAGCACTTGAGCGCGCGCCAGCGGCAGGCGCGGGGCCTGACGATGGACGACATCGACCGGATTCTCGCCGTGCTGGATCGGTCGAACCCGCGCGATGTCCGCGACGCGGCGCTGGTATCGACCGCGTTCGAAACCATGTTCCGGCGCTCGGAGCTGATCGTGCTGCGGATCGAGGACTTGAGCGAGGAAGCGGATGGCTCGGGCCGGATCTTCCTGCCGAACAGCAAGACCGACCAGGAAGGCAGCGGTTTCCTGCAATACCTGTCGCCGGAAACGCTGGCGCTGATCCGAGACTGGCTCGCAGTTGCCGGGCTCGCCGAGGGACCGGTCTTCCGGTCGGTGCCGAAATCGAACAAGGCGGATCGCTATGCCAATCCCCTGTCGGATCGCGACGTCGCACGGATCTTCAAGGAACGTGCGCTGCAGGCCGGCATCGACCCGACCCTGGTGTCCGGCCACAGCACCCGTGTCGGCGCGGCGCAGGATCTGATCGCGGCCAATTTCAGCGGCGCGGAAATCATGCGCCAGGGCCGCTGGAAGACCGAGCGGATGGTGATCCGCTACAGCGAAAGCCTGCAGGCAGGGCGCGGCGCGATGGCCCGCCTGAAGAAGAACCGCCGCAACCCGCCGGAGTGAACCGTGCCGGCGACGCGGCCGGCCGATCGCTCAGACCTCGGCCTTGTCGCCCTTCTCTTCCAGCCAGGCCTTGCGGTCACCAGCGCGCTTCTTGGCCAGCATCATGTCCATGATCGCGTCGACGGTGACCGGCACCTCCGCCCCTTCGGCATCAGGCACGCCGGTGTCGGCCGCCCCGTCCAGCGTCAGCTGCACCAGCCGGCGGGTGTCGCGGCTCATCGTCGTTTCGCGCAGCTGCAGCGGGTTCATCTCGCCCAGACCCTTGAAGCGCGTGACATTGAGCTTCGACTTGTTCCCTTCGGCCTGCAGACGGTCGAGGATGCCCTGCTTCTCCGCTTCATCGAGGGCGTAGAACACCTGCTTGCCGGCGTCGATGCGAAACAGCGGCGGCATCGCGATGTAGACATGCCCGGCGGCGACCAGCGGCCGGTAGTGCTTGAGGAACAGCGCGCACAGGAGCGTGGCGATATGCAGGCCGTCGGAGTCGGCGTCGGCGAGCACGCAGATCTTGCCGTAGCGCAGGCCGGTCAGATCCTTGGAGCCCGGATCGACGCCGATGGCGACGCTGATGTCGTGGATTTCGTTCGACGCCAGCGCTTCGTTGGCATCGACCTCCCATGAATTCAGGATCTTGCCGCGGAGCGGCATGATCGCCTGGGTGTCGCGGTCGCGGGCCTGCTTGGCCGAGCCGCCGGCGGAATCGCCTTCGACCAGGAACAGCTCGGTCTGGGCGAGATCGGTCAGCACGCAGTCGGCCAGCTTGCCGGGCAGCGCCGGGCCGCTGGTGATCTTCTTGCGCACCACCTGCTTGGCGAGCTTCATCCGCGCGTTGGCGTTGGCGATCACCAGCGCGGCCACCTGCTCGCCTTCCGCCGGATGCTGGTTCAGCCAGACGCTAAAACTGTCGTGCACCACGCCCTGCACGAAGGCGGCGGTTTCGCGCGACGACAGCCGTTCCTTGGTCTGGCCCGCGAACTGCGGGTCCAGCATCTTGATGCTCAGCACGTAGCTGCAGCCGGCCCAGACATCTTCCGGCGACAGCTTCAGCCCGCGCGGCAAGAGGTTGCGGAACTCGCAGAACTCGCGGATCGCTTCGGTCAGGCCGGTGCGCAGGCCGTTGACGTGGGTGCCGCCCTGGGCGGTCGGAATCAGGTTGACGTAGCTCTCCGCCACCGCTTCCGGGCCCGAAGCGACCCAGCACAGCGCCCATTCGGCTTCCTCGCGCTTCGCCGCGAACTTGCCGACGAAGGGCTCGGCCGGCAGCACTTCGGCGCCGTTCAGCGCGTCCTTCAAGTAGTCGACGAGACCGTTCTCGTACTGCCAGACGGTCTGTTCGTTGTTGATCTGGTCGTCGAAGCTGATCCGCAGGTTCGGGCACAGCACGGCCTTGGCGCGCAGCACCTGCTTCAGGCGCGGAATCGAGAACTTCGGCGAATCGAAGTACTGCTCGTCCGGCCAGAAGTGCACCGTGGTGCCGCTCTTGCGGGCCGGGGCATCACCGACCCGCGCCAGTTCGCTGGCCTTGTGGCCATCCGCGAAGCCGATCAGCCACTCGCCGCCGCCGCGCACCACCCGCACTTCCAGCTTTTTCGACAGTGCATTGACCACCGACACGCCGACGCCGTGCAGGCCGCCGGAAAAGCCGTAGGCCTTGTTCGAGAACTTGGCGCCCGAGTGCAGCTTGGTCAGGATCAGCTCGACGCCGGAAACGCCGTGCTCCGGATGGATGTCGACCGGCATGCCGCGACCGTCGTCGGACACCTTCAGCGAACCGTCGGCGAGCAGGGTGATGTCGATGCGCTTGGCATGGCCGGCCAGCGCCTCGTCGACCGAGTTGTCGATGACTTCCTGCGCCAGATGGTTCGGGCGCGCGGTGTCGGTGTACATGCCGGGGCGCTTGCGGACCGGATCGAGGCCGGAAAGGACTTCGATCTGCTCGGCGCCGTAGGCGGATGAATTCGGGGTGGCCATCGCTGCGGAGTCGTCGGGGCGGCAAAAAGTCGCGGGACGGTACTCAATGACCCGTCATGCCGCAAGCCGAGGCGGCAGCGGCGGGTGGCGGGGTCAGCGTTCGCGCAGCGCCGAGAACGAGCAGCCGTAGAACACGGCCAGCGGCACCAGCACCGGCAACTGCGCGGCCGACAGGTTGCGGATATCCAGCAGTTGCAGCAGGCCGCTGGCGAACCAGGCGCCGGCCGGGGTGAACAGCGCGGCGATCGCGCAGCCGGCCAGCGTGGCGCCTGGCACGATCCAGCGCGGCGCCGGCTTGCGCGGGGCCGGCATGTTCATCAGCACCCGTACCACGAAGCCGTCGTCGGCGATGTGCGGCTGGCGGGCGGCATCCTCGCGCAGCAGCGCGTCGAGCCAGGCGTCGTCGCCGGGTGCGCCCGGTTGCAACGGGCCGCCTCGACCGCTGGGAAACATCGATCCGTCCATCGCTGGCTCCTCGGGATCGCCGCGCCGGGGCGGCGGATTGCGCGACTGGTTCATGACGTCCGTGGCTCCCAGACCTGAAGGTGGGCCTTCAGCTTCTGCTTGGCGCGGGAAATGTGCGATTTCACCGTGCCCAGCGGGCAGTCGAGGGCGTAGGCGGCTTCCTCGTGACTGCGGTCGAGATAGTAGCACTGGGCAATCACGGCTCTTTCCGCCGGCGACAGGATCGCCATCGCCCGCGCCAGATCCATCTGCAGGTCGGCGACGGTTTCCTCCGGATGCCGGTCGGTCGGCCCCTCGTGCACCTCGGCCTCGTCGTCGCCGCGATTCTCGTCGAGCGGCTCCTCCGGATGCCGGGAGCGGATCGCCATCAGGAAGCTGTTGTAGGCGATGCGGTAGATCCAGGTGCTGAACTTGGCATCGCCGCGGAACTGGTCGAGCTTGCGATGGGCCAGCAGGAAGGTTTCCTGGGCCAGATCGTCGGCGAAAGCATCGTCGCCCTTGCACAGCCGGCGCAGCAGCGCGCGCACCGCGCCCTGATGGCGGCGCACCAGCGCAGCGAAGGCATGGCGATCGTCGCCGGCCAGCACCCGGGCGACCAGCGCCGTGTCCGGCGGACCGTCGGCCGGCAGCGGCTCCACCGCCTGCACCCTGACTGCGTCGCTGGCCACGTCCTGATCCGGTTCCAGGCGCGGCGGCCTCAGCCGTCCTTGCGACCTTGCTCGATCTTCCAGGCGATCAGCTGGCCGACGCCGATCATCAGCGGAATGAAACCGATGCCGATCGCCGATTCGGCACCGGCGAACCAGAAGAAGCCCATCAGTCCGAGGCCGGCGCCGACCAGGCTCAGGCCGGAGCTGACATCGGACTTGCGCTTGCGCCCCGGCGCCAGGAACAGCTCCGGCGGGATCGGCTGGCCCTTGTCGGCCAGCTTCAGCACCATGTCGTTGATCGACTTCTGGCGCTGCGCGCGGTAGCGCAGCACCGCCAGCACGATGACGATCGGCATGCCGAACACCATCAGCACCGCCAGCAGCGGCAGCAGGGCATCGAGCAGCGGCGTGGCGGCATCGCCGAGGCCGGCGTGCTGGCCGAGGTCGATGCCGAATTCGGCGGCGGAAGTCAGCAACATGGGCAACTCCTGGATCATGGTCATGCGTCGGCAAGTCTGATGCGCCCCGGCCCCGATTCGGATGCACCGGCCGCTGCGGGCGCTGCGCCTACAATAGTCGGCCCCCAAGGACTTGCCCGATGACCCGGAAAACCGCCGCCCCCGCCAGCGACAGCACCGCACCTGCCGACGATCCGGTGGCCCGCTTCGAAGGCTCGCTGGCCGAGCTGGAAACGATCGTCGCGCGGATGGAACGCGGCGACCTGCCGCTGGAAGAAAGCCTGCAGCTGTTCGAGCGCGGCATGGGGCTGACCAAGGTCTGCCGCAGCTCGCTGGAAAGTGCGGAACTGCGCGTGCGCAACCTGCTCGATGCCGGCGACGACGCCACCGATCGCTGATCGTCCACCTCTGATGAACGACACCCCGGGCTACGCGCTGCTCGGCACCATCGATGACCCGGCGGCGCTGCGCGCGCTGCCGGCGGAACGGCTGCCGCAGCTGGCCCACGAGGTGCGCCGCTGCCTGATCGAGACGGTGGCCCGTGTCGGCGGCCATTTCGCGGCCAGCCTCGGCGTCGTCGAGCTGACCCTGGCCCTGCACCGGGTATTCGACACGCCGCGCGATGCGCTGGTCTGGGACATCGGCCACCAGGCCTATGCCCACAAGATCCTGACCGGCCGCCGCGCGCGCCTCGACACGATCCGCCGGCACGGCGGCCTAGCCCCGTTCCTGGACCGCAGCGAAAGCCGGCACGACGCCTTCGGCGGCGGCCACGCCGGCACCGCGATTTCGGCAGCGGCCGGCTTCGCGGTCGCCGAGCGGCTGCAGCCGGCCGGCCGGCGCAGCATCGCGGTGATCGGCGACGGCGGCTTCACCGCCGGCATGGCTTTCGAGGCGATGAACCACGCCGGCCAGCTCGGGCTCGACCTGCTGGTGGTGTTCAACGACAACGACCTGTCGATCTCGGAGAACGTCGGCGCGCTGCGCGATACCGTGGCGCGGCAACTGGGCCGGCCGCTGCCGGCCGCTGGCGACGGCTCGCTGGCGGCGCTGGTCGCCGCGCTCGGCTTCACATATTCGGGGCCGGTCGACGGTCATGACCTGGAGGCGCTGCTGCCGGCCCTCGACCGGCTCCGGTCGGCGCCCGGGCCGCAGTTCCTGCACGTGGTCACGGTCAAGGGCAAGGGCTATCCGCCGGCGGAAGCCGATCCGATCGCCTTCCACGGCGTCACCCGCTTCGACCCGGTGACTGGCGCGCTGCCGGCTCCGGCTGGCCCGGCCAGCTACTCCGAGCTGTTCGGCGACTGGCTGATCGAGGCCGCAGCGGCCGATGCCCGCGTGGTGGCGATCACGCCGGCGATGCGCGAGGGCTCCGGTCTGGTCGGCTTCGCCCGCGCCTTGCCGGAGCGCCATTTCGACGCCGGCATCGCCGAGCAGCACGCGGTGACGCTGGCCGCCGGCATGGCCTGCGCCGGTCTGCGGCCGGTGGTGGCGATCTACTCGACCTTCCTGCAGCGGGCGCTCGACCAGGTGATCCACGACGTCGCGATCCAGACCCTGCCGGTGCTGTTTGCCGTCGACCGCGGCGGGCTGGTCGGTGCCGATGGCGCAACCCACCACGGGGCCTTCGATCTCGGCCTGCTGCGAATGATCCCGAACCTGGTCGTGATGGCGCCGAGCGACGAGCAGGAATGCCGCCGGATGCTCGCCACCGGCCTTGCCCACGATGGTCCGAGCGCGGTCCGCTACCCGCGCGGTCATGGCCCCGGCGCGGTGCAGGCAGCGGCCGAACCTCTGCAGATCGGCCGCGGACGCATCCTGCGCCGCAGCAGCAATCGCCGGCCGCACCGCGTGGCGCTGATCGGCGTCGGTGCATTGCTGGCAATGGCGCTGGAAGTCGCCCCGCTGCTCGATGCCACGGTGGCCGACCTGCGCTTCGTCAAGCCGCTCGACGGGTCGCTGCTCACCGAACTGGCGCGCGACCACGCGCTGCTGGTGACGCTGGAGGACAACGCGCTGGCCGGCGGCGCCGGCAGCGCGATCAACGAGTGGCTGACCGCCCGGGGTACCGGCTGCGCGCTGCTGAATCTCGGCCTGCCCGACCGCTTCGTCGGCCACGGCAGCCGCGAGCAGCTGCTGGCCGACT
>CAYPJK010000098.1:0-8185 GCA_964411025.1 uncultured Nevskia sp. | reverse complement strand
GGGCGGCGATGCACCCGCATCGCCCCCCGCCCCGCTGCACGGCAGGCAGCGGCGGCCACCGGTTCGAGGTGCCGACGCCCCATCGGTCCCGTTATCCTGCGCCGCCCGCCGGATTGAGATCGATGTCGTTCCGGCGTCGGCGCCCGCCTCCGTTCGACGCCCTGACCATGCCCCCGCTGACCCGCCTTGCCCGCTACGAACAGCAGATGGCCCAGGCCTGCAGCCACGCCGAATGGCGCGAAGCAGCCGAAGCCCATGACCGCCACTCCGGCGCCGCCGGCTGGCAGCAGCGAGACGCCTCCGCCCGCTATGACTTCCGCTCGGTGCGCAAGCGCCTGACCCAGCTGCGCGCGCTGCGCGAAGCCGGTGACAACGCGGGCCTGCTGTACACGCTGAACGAAGGCGTGCATGGCAACCTCGACGGCATGGGCAATTCGGCGCTGTACCGGCGCGCCCTTTACGGCACCAAGCAACTGATCCACGACTACGTCGCCGAAGTGATCACCGCGCTGGAGCATCTGGCCAGCCCGGCAGCGGACGACCTGCCATGGCCGGTCCGCCACGATTTCTTCGAGCGCGCCAGCGCCTGCTACGGCCGCTCGGCGCTGATGCTCAGCGGCTCCGGCTCGCTGTTCTATTTCCACGTCGGAGTGGTCAAGGCGCTGTGGGAACAGCAGCTGCTGCCGAACGTCATGTGCGGCGCAAGCGGTGGTGCGCTGGTGGCGTCGATCGCCGGCACCCATACCGACGATGAACTGGTGCGGATGTTCGAGCCCGGCTTCCTGCTGGCCGAAGTGCGCCGCGAAACCAGTCTTTGGCAGCGGATGTCGGCGCTGCGGCCGTCATCGATTTCCCCTGCCGGCATTCGCGACATGGTCGACCGCCTGGTGCCCGACCTGAGCTTCCAGCAGGCGCAGGCGCTGACCGGCCGGCGCATCAACATCTCCATCGCCCCGGCCGAGCGCCACCAGACCTCGCGGCTGCTGAACGCCATCGCCTCGCCATCGGTCTGCCTGCGTGAAGCGCTGCTGGCGACCATGGCCGTGCCCGGCATCCTGCCGCCGGTGATGCTGATGGCCAAGGGCCCGCAGGGCGAACGGCTGCCGTATCTGGAAAGCCGCCGCTGGGTCGACGGCTCGGTCAGCGACGACCTGCCAACCAAGCGCATCGGCCGGCTCTACGCGGTCAGCCACTTCATCGTCAGCCAGACCAATCCGCTGGTGCTGCCGTTCCTGCGCGCCAGCACGGGCGGCAGCAGCGGCGCGCTCGGCCGCTACCGCAAGGCGCTGCGACGCATCACGCTGGAGGTGGTCGACGCCAACCTCGCCGTTATGCAGGGCCCGGCGCAGCGCCACCCGGTGCTCGAACGCTGGGTCACGATGACCCGCTCGGTGATCAACCAGCGCTACACCGGCGACATCAACATCTTCCCCGACTACCGCCTGGTCGACCCCCGCAAGCTGATGCGCCTGCGCAGCGAAGCCGAAGTGCTGGCGCTGATCCGCAGCGGCGAACGCGCCACCTGGCAACAGCTGGAGATGGTGCGGCTGCAGTCGGCGATCGGCCGGACGCTGGACGACATCCGCGCGCGCCGCATCGGGCAGGCACTGCCTTCGGCCACCGCCACGGCCTGAGGGCGCCGGGCGCGCGATCCGGCGCGCGCCAACCCTCCACCTGGCCTTGTCGCAGCGCGCGGCCAGGTCTTGCGAAGCGCGCGCCGGACCTCATGCACAATCCGGCCCTCACACCGCCGTCAGCCGTACCCGTGCCCCACCGCAAACCCCACTTGCCCGAGAAGACCTGTGTCGTCTGCCAGCGCCCGTTCGCCTGGCGGAAGAAGTGGGAGAAGGTGTGGGACGAGGTGCGCTACTGCTCGGATGCCTGCCGCGGGCGCCGTGCTTCGGTGACGGTGTCCACCTCGTCCAGCGCCGTGTCGGCCTCGCCGACGCCTGAGCTGCGGACCGGGCGGACCTCGCGCCGCCCCTGAATTCCCCTTCCTCATGATCCTTTCCCATGCGCAATCTCGTCGTCGTCCTTGGCGACCAGCTGGACGAACACTCGGCCGCGTTTGACGATTTCGACCCGGCGCAGGACCGGGTCTGGATGTGCGAGGTCCCGGCCGAGGCGAACTACGTCTGGAGCCACAAGACCCGGATCGCGATCTTTCTGGCGGCAATGCGGCACTTCCGCGCCGCGCTGGAGGCGCGGGGCTGGCCGGTGGACTACCACGCCACCGGCAGCCATCCGCATACCTCGCTGGCAGCAGCGCTGGCGGCCTCGATCGCGGCGTTGAAGCCGGCCCGCGTGCTGGTGGTCGAGCCGGGCGAGTGGCGGCTGGCGCGCGACATCGAACAGGTCTGCGCGCAGGCCGGGGTACCGCTGGAAGTACGCGTCGATCGCCACTTCATCACCACGGTCGCGGAGTTCCGCAGCTGGATGGGCGCCCGCAAGCAGCCGCGCATGGAGCATTTCTATCGCGCCGTGCGGAGCCGTACCGGCGTGCTGATGGACACCGACGGCCAGCCCGAAGGGGGTGAATGGAACTACGACCACGACAACCGCGAAGCCTTCGGCAAGGCCGGCCCGGGCTTCGTGCCGAAGCCGCGTCGCTTCCTGCCCGATGCCATCACGGCCGAGGTCATCGCGATGGTCGAGACGCGCTACGCCGATCATCCGGGCCAACTGCAGCACTTCGACTGGCCGGTGACGCGCGCCGATGCGCTGCTGGCGCTCGACGATTTCATCGACCACCGGCTGGCGGCCTTCGGGCCGTTCGAGGACGCGATCTGGGACAGCGAGCCGCTGCTGTATCACTCGCGCCTGTCGGCGGCGATGAACCTGAAGTTGCTGAATCCGCGCGAAGTCATCGATGCCGCCATCGCGGCCTATCGCGCGAAGCGGGCGCCGATTGCCAGCGTCGAAGGCTTCGTGCGCCAGATCATCGGCTGGCGCGAATACGTGCGTGGCCTGTACTTCTGGCACATGCCGGCCTATCTGGACGACAACGCGCTCGGCGCCGATCAGCCGCTCCCGGCGTTCTACTGGACCGGCAACACCGAGATGCGCTGCCTCAGCAGTGCCATCGGCGACACGCTGCGCCACGGCTACGCCCATCACATCCAGCGGCTGATGGTGACCGGCCTGTTCGCGCTGCTGCTGGGCGTGCGGCCGCACGCGGTGCATGCCTGGTATCTGGCCGTCTATGTCGACGCGGTTGAATGGGTGGAGGTGCCGAACACCATCGGCATGAGCCAGTTCGCCGACGGCGGCCTGATGGGCTCCAAGCCGTACATCGCCAGCGGCAAGTACATCGACAAGATGAGCAACTACTGCCGTGGCTGCCGCTTTGATCCGGGCCAGAGCACCGGCCCGAAGGCCTGCCCGTTCACGACGCTGTACTGGGATTTCCTCGATCGCCACCGGGAACGCTTCGCCGGCCATCCGCGGCTGGTGATGCAGCTGCGCAACCTCGATCGGATGAAGCCGGTGGCACTCGAGGCGATTCGCGGCGAGGCCGCTCTGCTGCGCGCGCGGCTGGCCGCCGAACGCCCTGCACCGCAAGCCTGACGGCGGCGAGCATTGACAGACGAAGCGGCCACCGGGGTGTCGGCCTTAGTGTTGACACTGTTACGTTAATGGCGGCAGCATGTCGTCCATGGCCCGCAATCGACAACCCGACGACGTTCGCGCCAAGAAGCGCGATGACATCCTGGAAGCCGCCATGGCGGTGTTCGAGAAGCATGGCGGCCTTGAAGCGTTGAGCTTCCGGCGGCTGGCGACCGAGATGGCGCTGAGCTACTCGGCGCCGTACCGCTACTTCGCGAGCAAGGATGAACTGGTCAACGCGCTGCGGGCGCGGGCATTCCGCTGGATCGAGCAGGCCATGCTCACGGCCATCCGCGGGCTCGATGATCCGGAGGCGCAGCTGGAAGCGCTGGCGGCGGCCTACATCCGCAGCGGCATCGAACGGCCGGACCGCTACGCGCTGATGTTCTTCAAGCTGGATGACACCGACGTGGCGCGCCGCTCGATCGAGCTGAAAGCCGCGCGTCGCGACGCGCTGGATGTCTGCCGGCGCGTGATTGCCGCCGGCCAGGCCAGCGGCCACCTGCCAGACCGGGTCGACCCGCTGACCGCCGCCCACCTGTTCTGGATCGGTGCCCACGGGCTGGTATCGCTGCAGGTGGCCGGCCAGTTCGTGATGGGCCGGGACCTGCCGGCACTGGTGCCGACGCTGATCCGCTGCCTGCGTGCCGGGCTGGAACATTTCGACGAGACGCCGGCATCACGGCGCGCCACCGCTTCCGAGGAGAAATGCCATGTCGCAACACCCGCCGCTGCCGGTGCTGATCCCGATGCCCCGGCGCATTCCGTTCGCGTTCCCCGATGACCTGAATCCGCAGTGGAAACCGGGTGATCCGGAATTCACCGCGATGGTCAACGGCGCCTCGCTGGTGATGCCGTACCTGGAACCGTTCCTGATCCGCACGATGCGCGAAGCACTGCCGCAGGTGGCGGACCCGGCCGTCGCAGAAAGCGGGCGCGCCTTCAACACCCAGGAGCAGCACCACTACCAGGCGCACCGCCGGTTCAACGAGCTGCTGAAGCGCAGCCGCTATCCGGAGCTGGCGCAGATCGAGGCCGACATGACGGCGTCGTACGCACGTCTCGCCAAGCGCTCGCTGCGCACACGGATGGCCTACACGGCCGGCTTCGAGGCGATGACGCTCGGCGTTACCCGCTGGCTGGTCGACTACCGGCAGCCGCTGTTCGGCGGCGCCGACAGCCGCGTGGCCTCGTTCATCCTCTGGCATTTCGTCGAGGAATCCGAGCACAAGTGCGTGGCCCACGATGTCTTCCATGCGCTGTACGGCGGCGGCCTGGTCAACTATCTGGTCCGTGCCGCCGGCGTGCTGCACGGCTCGCTGGACGTCATGTGGTATTCGATGCGCGGCTACCGCGCGATCCTCAAGAAGGAAGGCCTGTGGTACCGGCTGTCGTCACGGCTGCGGCTGGCGCGTCGACTCGGCAGCTTCGTTCGCCATGTCAGTCCCTACCTGCTGCGGGCAATGCTGCCCGGCCACGATCCGCGCCAGGAAGCCAACCCGCGCTGGGTCGATGACTGGATCGCCGGCCACGCCACCGCCGCGCAGGACGACGTGCCGCTGCTCGACACCCTGCACCCGGACATACCCGTGCCGTTCTCGCCCGCCCCGGCCGCCACGCCGGTGGCCCTGCCCGCATGACGCCGACTGACCCGCTGCGGCCATTGCGCCGCCTGCTGATCGGCCACGGCGCGCTGCTGATCTTCACCGGCGGCGTGATCGGCTTCGGCTTCCTGTTTCACCTGATCGGCGCGGTCAAGCTGTGGCCGTTCCCCGGCGTGCTCGAATTCCAGATGCCCGGCAGCTACAAGGCCTGGCGCATGTCGCACCTGGAAGCGCTGCTGAACGGCTCGATCATCTGGCTGATCGCCGCGCTGCTGCCGCAGCTGCCGTTTACCGTCACCGGCCTGCGGCGGATCACCTGGGGGATCATCTTCACCGGCTGGACCCTGGTCGCCGGCTCGATGTGCGACGCGCTGTTCCCGGACAGCCGCGGCCTCGCCGCCAATTCGGTGCTGACCAACAACATCGCCTTCGGCCTGTTCTACGTCGGCATCCTGGTGGTGATGGCGATCCTGGCGCTGATCGCCTGGCGTTCGCTGCGGCCGGAGTCCCGGTCCACATGAGCGGCCCGCCAAGTTGCACGGAGCGCGGCCGGCTGACGTTGCTGATGCACGGCGCGGCGATCGGCGTGATCGGCCTGGTCTCCGGCTTCGGGCTGGTCTTCGCGATTCTCGACGCCTGGCATGTCTGGCCACTGACCTTGCCGATCCGCCTGCCGGTGCCCGGCAGCGAGCACGGCTGGCGCGTCGCCCATGTGGCCGGCGTGCTCAACGGCATGCTGATGATGCTCGGCGGCCTGGCGCTGGTACCGACGGCACCCGGCCCCACCGCGCAGCGCTGGATCGTCGGCGGACTGGTCTGGACCGGCTGGGGCAACACGGTGTTCTTCCATCTGGCCAACGCGTCGAGCAACCGCGCGCTGTCAGCCGGCAGCACCCGGCTGGGCGAGGCCGACCTCGCCGGCGTCGCCGGCTATCTGATCGGTGCCAGCACCATTCCGTTCACGATCATCGCGCTGGCGCTGCTCGGGCTGGCCGCAGCACGCCAGTTGCGGCCGCGCTGACGGCCGGGCCGCGCGACGTCAGGCACCCAGCACATCGCGCAGCGCCGCTTCCAGAGTCGGGAAGCGGAACCGGAAGCCCTGATCGAGCGCCGCCTGCGGAATCACCCGCTGGCCGCTCAGCAGGATCTCGGCCATTTCGCCAACGATCAGTTTCAGTGCGAAACCCGGCATCGGCAGGAAAGCCGGCCGCTTCAGCACCCGGCCCAGCGTGCTTGCGAATTCGGCGTTGGTGACTGGCTCCGGCGCGGTACCGTTGAACGGCCCGGCGGCTGATTCCTGCGTGATCAGGAAGCGGACCAGCGCCACCAGATCGGCGCGATGGACCCAGCTCATCCACTGACGGCCAGAGCCCATCGGGCCACCGCCGCCCAGCCGGAACGCCGGCAGCATCTGCGCCAGCGCGCCGCCGCCGGCCGGCGCGCTTTCGGTCAGCATCTCGTCGCCCTGCGGGCCGTACCAGCCGATCGCCGACCCGGATACCATCACTTTCGGCCGCGTGGCCAGCCGGCTCATCCAGTCCACCAGCCGCCGCGTGGTATCGATCCGCGAAGTCCGGAAGCCCATCTTGGTCACCGGATTCCAGCGCGCGCCGCCGAGGTTGGCACCGGCCAGATTGACGGCGGCGTCGACGGCGTCGGCGCGGCCCAGATCGCGGATCGCTTTCGCGCCATTCGGCACCCGGTTGCCGGACGAGGTGATCTCGCGCGTCAGCACCGTCACCTGATGACCATCGGCCAGCAGGCTGGCAGCCAGTTCGCGACCGATGAATCCGGTACCGCCGGTAATCAGGACATGCATGGAAGGGAGGGTTCGAAAGGTTTGCCGGACTGTATCGGAACCAGTCCGTCCGGCGTCACAGCGATCACCGCGTCCGCCGCTTCGGGCTGCACCGGATAGCCGCCGGTGAAGCTGCCGAACGACGGCAGCACGCCGATCCGCTGCGCATGCCGGAACCAGAACACCGGCAGCCGCGCGGCGTCGCGGCGGGATTTCAGCAGCAGCACCGGATGGAGATGCCCGGCCAGCACCAGTCCGCGCGGGTCCGGCTCCGGTTCATGGGCAAACACGAAGGGCGGCTGGTGCCGCCGGCCCGCAATCCACTCGATCTGCCAGGCCGCCGGCAGCCGCTCCACCTGACGGTCGTGATTGCCGCGCACGGCGCTGATCTGCAGCCCGCCGTGGCGGGCGCGGAAGGCATCGATGGCGGCCATGGCCGGCTCATCCTGCGACAGCCGCGTGTGAAACAGATCGCCGAGCACCAGCAGCCGCTCGGGCCGGTGCGCGGCGATCAGCGCATCGAGCCGGGCGAGATCGGCGGCGGTGGCGCCGCTCGGCACCGGCACACCGGCGCGCCGGAACGCGGCGCCCTTGCCCAGGTGGACATCGGCCACGATCAGCGTGCCAGCCGCCGGCCACAGTAGCGCGCGGTCAGCCAGCGGGATCAGGACCTCGCCCGCCAATTCGATCGCGTTGCCGGACAACGGCGTCGGGTGACGGTCGCGCGTCGGGGACATCAGTGCCCTGCCGGGATCATGAACCTGCCTCGATTGCCATCGATGCAGCGCCGGCACGGCACGCCGCGTCGTGGTGCTGCCGGCCTCACGCCGCGCCGAGAATCTCGGCGACGCCGAGCGCCGCCAGTGCCTCGGCCTCGGCGAGCTTCAGACGCTTCATCGGCAGGCCGTCGCTCGGCGACAGCGGCGTGCGGCGCAGGTCGTCGAGTCCGAACATCGCGACGTCGACGCCGATCTCGCCAGCCTCGAAGCGCGCCAGTGGCACCGCTTCCTCGCGGCCGTCCGGGTAACGGTAGTCGCGCTCGTCCTGCTCGAACGGGATGTTCCGTTCGCTCAGGAACAGGTCGAGCGCTTCCGGGCGATCGGCGAAGCCGTGGATCTGCACACGGTGGGCGGCGGTGATCGCGCCGCTGACCGCAGCGCCGACCATGCGCGGGGCG
>CAYPJK010000097.1:2992-8218 GCA_964411025.1 uncultured Nevskia sp. | reverse complement strand
CGGGGTCTTCGCGCATGTACCAGGACGCGAACAGGTGGATGAAGAAGCCCACGCCGCAGATCACCGAGATCATCGTCAGGCTCAGGCCATCGAGCCGCAGCCGCAGCTCCGGCTTGAAGCTGCCGACGTCGATCCAGGTCCACAGATGCTGGCTGAACACACCGCCGTCCGGCGGGCTGGTCATGAACTGGAACACGCAGCCCGCGACAACGGTGGCCGAAATGCCGACCGAACCGACGCCGATTGCGGCGGCCGCGTTCTCGCTCCACTTGTCGCGGCCGAAGGCCAGCAGGAGGAAGCCGATGAACGGGGCGAGGGGAATCAGGAACAGGAGATCGAACATGTCTGCTTATCCCTTCATTTCGCTGGCGGCATCGGTATCGAGCGTCTCGAAGCGGCGATACAGCTGCAGCACGAGGGCGAGGCCGACGCTGGCTTCGGCGGCGGCCAAGGTCAGGATCAGGATGAACATCACCTGGCCATCGGCTGCGCCCCAGCGGCTGCCGGACGCCACAAAGGCAACGGCAGCAGCGTTCATCATCACTTCGATCGACATCAGCACGAACAGGATGTTGCGGCGAACAAGCAGACCCAGCAGCCCGAGTGAAAACAGGATGCCGGCAAGAATCAGCGCGTGTTCCAGCGGAACCGTCGCTGCGGCGGTGGTCGCGATTTCGTTATTGGTCATGGTTCTGGTTGTGATCGCGGACGGGCGCGTGGCAGGTCAGTCGTGTTTGCCCATGTGATAGGCGGCCACCAGCGCCGCCAGCAGCAGCATCGACGCCAGTTCGACGACCAGCAGGTAGGGTCCGAACAACGCGATGCCGACCGCCTTGCCGTCGATCACGCCGGCGCCGATGGCGCCGCCGGCAGTCGGCGACAGCACGCGGATCATTTCCACCATCAGCACGCCGCACAGCAGGCCAGGACCGATCCAGGTCTTCGGCGTCAGCCAGCGGCGCTCCTGTTCGATCGCCGCCTGGCCGAGGTTCAGCATCATCACCACGAACACGAACAGCACCATGATCGCGCCGGCATAGACAATCACTTCAAGCGCGCCGGCAAACGGCGCGCCGATCGAGAAGAACACCATCGCGACGGCCAGCAGCGAGGCGATCAGGTACAGCAGCGCATGAACCGGGTTGGTGTTGGTGATTGCCAGCACGGTCGCCAGCACCGCAACGAAGCCGGAAAGATAGAACGCGATTTCCACGATGATCGTCCGGTCCTGTTCAGGGCAGCAGGGATTTGACGTCGACCGGCGGCGTCTCGTTGGCGGCAGCGCCCTTCGGCTTCCCGGAGATCGCCATGCCGGACATGCGGTAGAAGTTGTAGTCGTGATACTTGCCGGGACCGGCGATCTGCAGGTGTTCCTTCTCGTAGACCAGATCCTGGCGGCGGTATTCGCCCAGCTCGTAGTCCGGCGTCAGCTGGATCGCCGTCGTCGGGCAGGCTTCCTCGCAGTAGCCACAGAAGATGCAGCGCGAGAAGTTGATGCGGAAGAACTCCGGGTACCAGCGTCCGTCCTCGCGCTCCGCCTTTTGCAGGCTGATGCAGCCGACCGGGCAGGCCGCCGCGCACAGGTTGCAGGCCACGCAGCGTTCTTCGCCATCCGGATCGCGCGTCAGCACGATGCGGCCGCGGTAGCGCGGCGGCACGTAGATCGGCACTTCGGGATACATCAGGGTGTCGCGCTTGCGCCAGCTGTGGGTGAACACCATCACCATGCTGCGCAGGTTGCTCCAGATACCGCTGAGGATTGCTTTCATGTCGGATTACGGATTCGACAGCACGAACGCCGCCGTGACCAGCATGTTGATCACGGCCAGCGGCAGGCAGAACTTCCAGCCGCCGGCCATCACCTGGTCGTAGCGCGGCCGGGGCAGCGCGGCGCGCAGCAGGATGAACAGGATCACGAAGAACGCGGTCTTCAGCACGAACCACACGAACGGGGGCAGCACTGGCCCCTGCCAGCCGCCAAAGAACAGCGTCACCAGCAGCGAGGAGATCAGGATCACGCCGATGTATTCGGCGACCATGAACATGCCGAATTTCATGCCGGAGTATTCGGTGTGGTAGCCGGCCGCCAGTTCCTGCTCGGCTTCCGGCAAGTCGAACGGATGGCGGTGAACCACGGCGATGCCGGCCAGCGCGAACGTGCAGAAGCCGAAGAACTGCGGAACGATGAACCACAAATCCTTCTGTGCGGCCACGATGTCCGACAGCGCGAACGAGCCGGTCTGCATCACCACGCCCATCAGCGCCAGCCCCATGAACACTTCGTAGCTGACCATCTGCGCGGCTGACCGCAGGCCGCCGAGCAGCGAATACTTCGAGTTCGATGACCATCCACCGAGCATCACCGCGTAGACCTCAAGCCCGGCGATGGCAAAGAAGAACAGCACGCCGATCGACAGGTCCGGCGCCACGCCCCAGGTCGGCGTGACCGGAATCAGCATGAACGCCAGCATCAGCGTGCCCATCGCAATCATCGGCGCGAGGATGAAGGTGGGCTTGTCGACGAAAGGCGGAATCCAGTCTTCCTTGAAGAAGATCTTGAGCATGTCGGCCACCACCTGCAGCGAGCCGAACGGACCGACCCGGTTCGGGCCGTAGCGGTCCTGCCACAGACCGAGCAGGCGGCGCTCGATCCAGATCAGCAGTGCCGCGACGATCACCATGCCGAACAGGATGCCCAGGCCTTTTCCGACCTCGATCAGGATCGCGATGAACGCCGGCGAGGTCAGGAACTCGACGAGGCCGTTCATGCGCCGGTCACTCCGCTGATCCGCGCCACGCCGCCGGCTGCAGCAAACGGCACGCCCGGCAGCACCGGCAGCACCAGCAGGCCGCGGGCCAACTCCGCGCGCTGCTGCAGCGGCAGGCGAAGCGTCTGGCCGTCAACCTGCACGTCCACCAGCGCGCCATCCTCCAACCCCAGCGCTGCGGCGTCGGCCGCGTTCAGCGCGGCATGGGCGGCCGGAATGCGGCTCTGTACCGGCGCCGCCTTTGCCGACAGCTCGTCGCTGCCGAAAATGTGGTGCGAGGCGACCACCTGCAGTTCCGCGGTGCTGGCCTTGAATGCAGCTGGCACGTGATTGGCGTAGGCCGGCACCTTCGGTGCATTGGCTGCCGGCTCGATGATCCTCACACCGGCATCGCCGCCGAGCGAATGACCGCCGACCGTATCGGTGTACTTGTTCCAGGACTGCGGCGAGTTCCAGCCCGGCGCCCAGGCGAACGGCGTCAGCGCGGCGGGACGATCACCGGCCTGCACGCCGTTGTGGCCTTCCATCGAGAAGGCCAGCGCGGTGTCGGCGTCCTGCGGCTGGCGAGGCTCGTGTACCGACAGGTTGGCACGCATCGCCGTGCGGCCGGAATAACGATGCGGTTCGCGCGCGATCTTGAGCCCGGTGATGCGGAACTGGGCGTTCGGTGCCGCTTCGGTGATTCGCGCCAGTGCCGGCAGCACGGCGGCGATTTCGGCCGTCGCATGATCCAGCTGGGTCCAGACGGTGGCCTGACCCAGCTGCTGGGCCCGGATGCCATGCAGCCAGTTCCAGCTTTCGCGGATCACGGTGTCCGGCTTGTAGTAGGCCGGCTCGTAGACCTGGAAATAGCGCTGCGCGCGACCTTCGTTGGACACCAGCGTGCCATCGGCTTCGGCGAAGCTGCCGGCCGACAGCAGCAGATCGGCACGGGCGGCAGTGTCGGTGAGCTGATGGTCGATGACCATCAGCCGCGCCTTGGCCAGCACGGCGTCGACGCGAGCCTTCGGCGCGCGGCGGTAAAGATCGTTCTCCAGCACCACCAGCGTGTCGGCACGGCCGGATTCGATGGCCTTGAAGGCTTCGTCGATCGACGACGAACCGATCAGGGCGGTTCCAAGGCTGTTGGCTTCCGGTACCGCGAACACCAGTTCGACGGCCTTGCCGCGGCCGTGCAGCGCCCAGGCGACGTTTGCGGCGGCATTGATCACCGACTCCGAACCTGCGCCGGTGCCGGAGACGATTACCGCCTTGGTCGAGGCCAGCAAGGTGTCGGCGATCTGCCGTGCGCGTTCGGCGCTCGCGGCATCGAGGTCGGCCACCGCGGGGGAAGCCGGGTCGATCAGATGGGCGACGGCGTAGCCAAGGCGGGCGATGTCAGCCGGTGCGGCGCGCACGGCATCCTTGGCAATCTCGTCGATCCGCGTCGCGTCCGGCGTGGCGATGAAGATCGGATGCTTGTGATGCATGCCGATGTCGGCGATCGCGATCGCCTGCCAGTCCGGGATGTGCTTTTCGGCCGCCATCTGGGTGGCCTTGCCGCGTGCCACCTGACGCAGGGCCAGCGCCACGCGCGGCGCGGTGTTGATGACATCTTCGCCCAGCACCAGGGCGGCGTCCGCCGATTCGATGCCACGCAGGGTGGCCGCCGGTACGGGGCCGGTGCGCAGCACGTCGGCCACGCGCTGGACCAGCCGGCCTTCGGCGTCGGCATGGCCATCGAAGTAGTTCGTGCTGCCGACCAACTGGCGCAGCGCGAAATTCGATTCCAGGCTGGCGCGCGGCGAGCCAATGCCGACGACGCCTTTGGCGGTCTTCAACAGGTTGACGGCGTTCAGCAGCGCCTCGTCGGCGCTGACCGCAGCCTGTGCACCGCCGCGCTTCAACAGCGGCTGGCGCGGGCGGTCCTTGTTGTTGACGAAGCCGTAACCGAAGCGGCCGCGGTCGCAGAGGAAATAGTGGTTGACCGAACCGTTGTAGCGGTTCTCGATGCGGCGCAGTTCGCCGTAGCGTTCACCGGGCGAGATGTTGCAGCCCACCGAGCAGCCCTGGCAGACGCTGGGTGCGAACTGCATGTCCCACTTGCGGTTGTAGCGCTCGCTGTGGGTCTTGTCGGTGAACACGCCGGTCGGGCAGACCTCGGTGAGATTCCCCGAGAACTCCGATTCCAGCACGCCGTCCTCGGCGCGGCCGAAATAGACGCGGCTGGCCGAGCCGTAGACGCCAAGATCCTTGCCGCCGGCGTAATCCTTGTAGTAGCGGACGCAGCGGTAGCAGGCGATGCAGCGGTTCATCTCGTGACCGATGAACGGCCCGAGTTCCTGGTTGGTGTGGGTGCGCTTGGTGAAACGGTAGCTGCGCGAGGCATGGCCGGTCATCACGGTCATGTCCTGAAGATGGCAGTGGCCGCCTTCCTCGCAGACCGCGTCGGCCCGAGGCATGCGGTGTCGCTCTGCCT
>CAYPJK010000097.1:0-2982 GCA_964411025.1 uncultured Nevskia sp. | reverse complement strand
GACCGGGCAGTCATGCGGGTGGTTCGACATCAGCCACTCGATGACGCTTTCGCGGAAGGCCTTGGCTTCCGCATCGTCGATCGAGATCCAGGTGCCATCGCTGGCCGGCGCCATGCAGGACATGACGATGCGGCCGACAGTGTCGTTCTGGTCGCGGTACTGCTTGACGGCGCACTGCCGGCAGGAGCCGACGCTGCCGAGTGCCGGGTGCCAGCAGAAATAGGGGATGTCGAGTCCGAGGCTCAGGCAGGCCTTGAGCAGGTTGTCTGCTCCATTGACCGTGTGTTCCTTGCCGTCTACGTGAATGATGGCCACGTGGGTGTCGTATCCGTTGTGATCAGGCGGCTGCGTGCGTTGCAGCGGTCTGGTCGATCTTCTTGATCGTTGCTTCGAACTCGCCGCGGAAGAACTTCAGCGCCGATTGCAGCGGCTCCATTGCGCCTGGCGCATGGGCGCAGAACGGGCGGCCGGGAGCCAGGAAGCGTGTCATCTTCTCAAGCTGTTCGATGTCGCCCGGACGGCCTTCGCCCTTTTCCATTGCGACCAGCGTCTTGTAAGTCCCCTCGCGGCAGGGCGTGCACTTGCCGCAGGACTCGCGGGCGAAGAAGTCTTCGAGGTTGCGGACCACGCTCACCATGTTCTGGCGATCGTCGACCACCGTCAGCAGCCCGGTGCCCATCCGCGAGCCGGCCTTGGCGATGGTGTCGAAGTCCATCGCCAGGTCGAGATGTTCCGGCATCAGGAAGTCGGTCGAGGCGCCACCCGGCAGCCAGGCCTTCAGCTTCAGGCCGTCTTTCATGCCGCCGGCATGTTCTTCGAGAATCTCGCGCGCCGTGGTGCCGATCGGCAGTTCCCAGATGCCGGTCCGCTTGGCGCGACCGGAGCAGCCGTAGAGTTTGGTGCCGCCGTCTTTCGACTTGCCCTGGTTCAGACCGAGGAACCAAGCCGAACCGTTGTTGACGATGTGCGGCACGTTGCACAGCGACTCGACATTGTTGACCACCGTCGGCCGGCCCCAGAGGCCGGCGATCGCGGGGAACGGCGGCTTGGCGCGCGGATTGGCGCGGCGGCCTTCCAGCGAATTGATCAGTGCGGTTTCTTCGCCGCAGATGTAGCGGCCGGCGCCGGTATGGACATGCAGGTCCATGCTCCAGCCGGAGCCGAGGATGTCGCGGCCCAGATAGCCGGCGGCGTTCGCTTCGGCGATCGCGGCGTTGAGGTTCTTCGCCGCTTCGATGTACTCGCCACGCAGGAAGATGTAGGCGCGGGTGGCCTGGATCGCGTAGCCGGAGACGATCATTGCCTCGACGAGCTGGTGCGGATCGGACTCCATCAGCAGCCGGTCCTTGAAGGTGCCCGGCTCCATCTCGTCGGCATTGCAGACGAGGTAACGGCTGCCCGGCGCCTTCTCGATGCTCGGCACCAGTCCCCACTTGACGCCGGTCGGGAACCCGGCGCCGCCACGGCCGCGCAGGTTGGCGTCCTTGACTGCCTTGGTGACGTCGGCGGGCGTCAGTTCCTTCAGGGCCTTTCGGACGGCGCGGTAGCCGCCGGCGGCTTCGTACGCCTTCAGATTCAGCGGTCCGCGACCTGCCACGATGTTGGCGGTCAGCGGCCGGGTTTCGGCGATATTGCTCGAGTTGGGGCTCACTTGTACTGCTCCAGAAGCGCGGGAATCGTTTCCGGCGACAGGTTGCCGTGGGTGTCGTCGTTGATCATCGCGACCGGACCCTTGTCGCAGGCGCCGAGGCAGCAGATCGGCAGCAGCGTGTACCGGTTGTCGGGCGTCGTCTGGCCGAGGTTGATCCGCAGATGCGCGCTGATCGCGTTGCGAACCTCGTCGTAGCCGGTCAGGTAGCAGGAAATGCTGTCGCAGATCTTGATGACGTTCCGGCCGACCGGCCTGCGGAAGATCAGGTTGTAGAAGGTGGCGACGCCTTCGACGTCGGCAGCGGGAATGCCGATCGCCTTGCCGATCTCGGCGATCGCGCCATCCGGCACCCAACCGTGCTTCTTCTGGACAATTTTCAGAGCGTCGATCGACGCCGCGCGGTTGTCGTCGTAGTGATGCAGGCATTCCTCGATTTCGTGACGTTCCTCGTCGGACATCACATAGCCGTCGGTCGGCGGCAGCGAGGCACTCGCAACCAGATCGGCCAGCTTGATCACATCGGCGCTCGGGTTCGAGCTGGAGTTAGCGGTCGACATCGGCCATCACGAAGTCAATGGTGGCGAGCAGCATGATCAGGTCAGGGATCTGCGCGCCTTTGATGATGTAGGGAATCGCCTGCAGGTGCGCGAAGCTCGGCGTGCGGATGCGCGTGCGGTAGCTCATCGTCGAGCCATCGGACGTCAGGTAGTAGCTGTTGATGCCCTTGGTGGCCTCGATCAGCTGGCAGGACTCGTTCGGCGGCATCACCGGACCCCAGCTGACGCCGAGGAAGTGGGTGATCAGCGTTTCGATGTCCTTGAGCGTGCGGTCCTTCGGCGGCGGACAGGTCAGCGGATGATCGGCCTTGTACGGGCCGGCCGGCATGTGATTCAGACACTGACGGATGATCTTGCAGCTTTCACGCATCTCGTTGATGCGGACGATCGCGCGATCGAAAGCATCGCCGTGGTGGCCGAGCGGCACTTCGAACTCGAAGTTCTCGTAGCCGGAATACGGCCGCTTCTTGCGCAGGTCGTAGTCGACGCCGGTGGCACGCAGGCCGGGGCCGGTGATGCCCCATTCCACGGCTTCGGCGCCGTTGTACTGGGCGACGTTGCGGGTGCGCTTGCGCAGGATTGAATTGTCGAGCGCGGCGCGCTGGTATTCGTCGAGCCGCTTCGGGAACCAGTCGAGGAATTCCTTGACCTTGCGGTCCCAGCCTTGCGGCAGGTCGTGTGCGACGCCGCCGATCCGGTACCAGGCCGGATGCATGCGGAAGCCGGTGACCGCTTCGATGACGTCGTAGGCCTTCTGCCGGTCGGTGAACATGA
>CAYPJK010000096.1:0-8240 GCA_964411025.1 uncultured Nevskia sp. | reverse complement strand
ATGATGGAGAAGGTGCCGAGCGCCGATGTCATCGTCACCAACCCCACGCACTACGCGGTCGCGCTGAAATACACCGCCGGCAAGAACCGCGCGCCGGTGGTGATCGCCAAGGGCGTCGACACGGTGGCGGCAGCGATCCGCGAACGCGCCGCCGAGCACCGCATTCCGTTGATCGAAGCCCCACCGCTGGCCCGTGCGCTCTATCGCGGCTGCGATCTGGAGGACGAAATCCCCGCCCAGCTCTACGCCGCCGTCGCCCAGGTGCTGACGTACGTCTTCCAGCTGCGCGCCTGGCGCGGTGGCGAAAGGCCGCAGAAGCCGGTGGTCGGTGACGTGCCGGGCGGCGAGCCGGACCCGCTGCCGCCCGCCACTTGAGTGTCGGCCAAGCTCGGCACTGGGCAGCCATGTTCTTTCGCGCCGGTCGTTCGCGTTGTTGCAGGTCGGCGCGTCAGAGGCGGCGAATACGGTGTGCAGGCGACCGGTCGCGAGCCGACACGTTGGATGGGTTCGGTGCGGGCACCGCATAGCCCGTCGGCTTCCCGGATGGGCAGGTGCCCATCGCCATCCGCAGTGGCCTGCGGCGCGGATACGGCTCAGAACACGATGCCGTCGCTCACGATGTTCAGCGGCGGCAGGCCGCCGCGTCGTTCGGCGGCCAGCGCGCGGCCTGCGGCCCTGGTGCCGCCGTCCAGCTCGGAGGCCAGCGGCTGTTCCTCGCGGCGATGACGTCGAGCAGGTGCACGGTCAGCGCCCGCCATTCGACGATCAGCGTGTCGCTGGCCCGCCACGGCTGTTCGGCCAGCGGCGGATCGCGAAGATTCAGCACGCCGCTGTCGATCAGCAGGCCGCCGTTGCGGGATTCGGCAAGGCCGGTCAGCGCCTCGCGGCCGTTGACCGTGATGCCAGCCCATTCGAACGGCTCGAACAGCGAATAGGTCAGCCATTGGCTGAGCTTGTGGAACGGCATCCAGCCGCTGCCGTAGCCGCGACCGCCCGCCAGCGGATGCGGCCAGACGTCGCCAAGCGCGACACCGGCCAGCCGGTTGCCGGCCAGCCAGAGGTCGCTGCTGTGGTCGAGCACGGCGCGCAGCAGCGCGCGGGCGTCGATCTCGCGCCGCCGGCCATGATCGGTCAGCAGATCGAACAGGCCGCCCGGCCGGGCATCGGTGCCGAAGGCCTGCGGTTGCGCCTGCAGCGCCTGGCCAAGGCGGCGCATCAGCTCGGCGCGGCCGTCGAGGCCGACCAGCGGATTGTCGGCATGCACCTGGAACAGCGCAGCCAGCCGGCCCGCGTCGAACTGCTGCAGTGCTGCGCCATCCACCCGCAGCGGCTGCGCCGGATCGGACGAGAAGGCACCGGCCATGAAGGCGCGGAAGCTGGCCACCGCTAGGCCTTCCGAGCGGCCGCAACGATGCGCACCGTCGCAGTAGCGCCACTGCGGCCCGGCGCCGGTATCGAGCAGCACGGCGATGACCGCGAGGTCGATGCGGCTGCGGACCTGTTCGTCGGGATCGCGGCCGGCCAACGCGGCGTCCAGTTCGGCAGCGCGGTCGATGCCACCGGCGGCAAAGTGCCGCCAGCGGCTGTGATACGGAATCGCCAGCGTCGGGTAGCGCGTCCGGGTGATCTCGGCAACGGTCTGCGCCGCTGATTCGATGCGCGATTCGTCAAGCTGCCAGTACGGTGACTGGGCATCGGCGACGGCGGTCGAGATGATGCGCGCGCGGTCTCGGATCGTCGCCGGGTCGCGCAGGCCGTCGATCGCCGCGTTCACAGGCGGTGCCCGCAGATGCTGACGGCCAGTGGCCCCCTGCCGCAGCAGACCGGAATCGCCGGACATCGGCTGCGAGGTCGGCCCGAAGTGGCGCGCCTGTTCGGTTCCAGTGGGTACGAGCATCGCAACGGCACTCCTGTCGTGGGCTGCGGCAGCCGGGCGCTGATCGAAGATGGCGCACGCGCGGGTGCGCTTCCTTATGCCGAGCAGCTTCCGTGCCGTCTGCGCCGGCGTGCGGCGCGAAGCACCGGCTTTCCCGGGCCTGCAGCCGGTGCTGAACGGTGCCAATCGGTGCCTGCGCACGGGGCGGCGGACGGGGGCGGCGGACGGCGCGGCGTCACTTCCGGCATCCTTTCGCCCGGTGAGGCAGCCGGAAAGCCGTTGCCGATCAGAGCGGTCGGCGCGTTTGTTGCTACTTTTGCAACCTGTCGACCGGTTCATGAACAACAAGACCGCTTGCGCGGTCGAAGCCGGCGGGCGTTCGAGCCCGCACGACAACACATGCGGTACAGCTCAGGACGAGATGAATGAATGCATTGACGAAGGGTGCCGGGAGCTTTGCTGCCCGCAAGGGCCGCAGTGCTGCCGGTGCCTTGCTGGCGCTGGCGGTGCTGGCCATGGCCGGTTGCGCGGACGATTCCGACAACCTGGTGCCGCCCGATGAACCCGGCGTGCCGGTGGTGTACGGCATTCGCGGCGGCGCGGAGCTGATCCGCTTCCTGCCCGAAGATCCCGCCACGGTGGCGCGGATCGGCGCCATCAGCGGCCTTGGTGCTGGCGAAACGGTGCTCGGCATCGATTTCCGGCCCTCGGATCGCCAGCTCTACGCCGTGACCAGCAGCAGCCGGGTGCTGATCGTCGACCCGACGACCGCCATCGCGTCGCCGATCCAGCCGATCACCGGCGACGGCACGGCGCTGACGGCGCTGCGCTACGGCCTCGATTTCAACCCGGTGGCCGATGCGCTGCGGATCATCGGCGACGACGGCCTGAACCTGCGCGTGCCGTCGGCTGCGCTGGTGTCGCCGCCCCCGGCGACGCCGGTCAATGCCGTGGTCGACGGGCGGATGGGCTATCTGCGCGGTGTCACCGCGGCGGCCTACACGAACCCGAAGAGCGGTGCGGGCACCACGCTGTTCGTGATCGATGCCGATACCGATACGGTGTTCACCCAGGAAGCGAATGTCGGACGCCTGACGCAGGTCGGCGGACTGGGTATTGATGCCACGGCGATCAACGGCTACGACATCTTCCAGTCCGGCCTCGCCAACGAGCACTACGCGCTGCTGACCACGGCCACCGGCCCGGCGATCTACCGGATCAACCCGCTGACCGGCGCCGCGACGCCGTTCTCGGCAACGCTGCCGGATGCCGATTACCGCGGCATGGTCGTGGTCAACGACGATCGCCTGCAGCGCGACGGCGCCCGCACCTTCGGGCTGCTGACCCGCACGCCATCCGGCGACGTGGTGGTCGGTTTCCGGCTCAGCGCGCTGAACGGCGCGCTGACCGACGGGCCGATCAGCCTGCCGGTCAACGGGCTGGACGATGCCGAGCATCTGGTCGGCATCTCGGAGCGCACGACGCCGATGGGGGGTGCCAGCAACGGCGGCTATGGCGTGACCGACCGCAACCGGGTGGTGGGCCTGCCGATCGAGAACCTCGAAGGCGGCTTCGCCACCGCGTTCATCGCCGCGCGGCCGATCGGCACGCTGAGCACGCCGCTGGCGGGCAGCCGTTTCGGCGTCGACTTCAATCCGCGCGCCGACCTGCTGCGGATCGTCAGCGACAGCGGCCAGAACCTGCGCGTCAACCTGCAGGAGGGCCGGGTGATCGCCGACGCCCCGAGGGCAGCCGCCTTCGCCTTCGTCGACGGCACCACGCGGACCGTCGCGCCGGCGCCGCAGATCGTCGCCACCGCCTACCGGGCGGCGCCGATCGGCGGCAGCTTCCAGTTCGCGATCGACGCCTCGAACAGCTCGCTGGTGCGGGTGGCGGTACCGAACGACGGCGCGCTGGTGGCGGTCGGTCCGCTCGGCGTCAGCCTGCCGGCCAGCGAGGCCGGTGCCGCCGAGCAGAGCTTCGACATCGCCGGCGGCTCGGACCAGTTCGCCTACGCGTCGCTGCGCGGCACCGGCAGCCCGCTGTCGACGCTGTACCGGATCAATCTCGGTACCGGTGCCGCCACCGCGATCGGTCCGATCGGCAGCAGTGGTGCGGTCAATGCCATCAGCATCCGCTTGCAGTAAGTCCGGATTGCTGCCGCTGCTGGACCTGGCCGGTCTTCGCTGACCGGTACGGATTCGAGTCCACGACCCAACCCCATTCCGATGGACGCCGACCTGCAGAACCCGTCGATTGCCCACGTCATCCAGCTGGCGGTGGCGCCGGTATTCCTGCTGACCGGCGTTGCCGCCTTCATCGGCGTGATTTCCAACCGGCTCGGCCGCATCGTCGACCGGGCGCGGGACATCGAGAAGCTGCTGTTCAGCGCATCGCCGGCCCGTACCGAGGCGCTGCGCACGACCTTGCGCAATCTCGCCAAGCGGGCGCGACTGGCCAACCGGGCGCTGAGCCTGTGTGTCTGCTGCGCGGTGCTGATCTGCGCCGACATCGTCGTGCTGTTCGTCGGCACCCTGGCCGGCGAGCGCTTCGGCTCGATCGTCGCGGTGGTGTTCGTGCTGGCGATGCTGGCGCTGATCGCGGCGCTGCTGCTGTTCCTGCGCGAGGTCTACCTGGCCACGCGCTTCCTGCGCATCGACGCGTCCGAGGTCTATGCGCCGGAGTCATCGACGCCGGCGAAGGCGGGCAGCGACAGCCCCTGAACCGCGCGCACCGCACGCCGATGCCCGCCGGCCGGCAATGCGGACGGCTTGCGACAAAACGACTGCGGCGAGCCGGGCAGGGGCCCGGCTCGCCGCAGTGACACAGCCTTGTCGGTGTTGCCCGCGCGTCAGAGATCGCGCAGCAGCGCGTTGATGCCGACCTTGGAGCGGGTCTGGGCGTCGACGGTCTTGACGATCACCGCGCAGTTGATGCTGTAGCGGCCGTTGTCGCGCGGCAGCGAGCCGGCCACCACCACCGAGCCGGCCGGCACCCGGCCATAGCTGATGGCGCCGGTGTCGCGGTTGTAGATCGGCGTCGACTGGCCGATGAAGACCCCCATCGACAGCACCGAGCCCTTTTCGACGATCACGCCTTCGACCACTTCCGAACGGGCGCCGATGAAGCAGTCGTCCTCGATGATGGTCGGGCTGGCCTGCAGCGGCTCCAGCACGCCGCCGATGCCGACGCCGCCGGACAGATGCACGTTGGCGCCGATCTGCGCGCAGGAGCCGACCGTGGCCCAGGTGTCGACCATGGTGCCCTTGCCGACGTAGCCGCCGATGTTGACGAAGCTCGGCATCAGGATCGCGCCCGGCGCGATGTAGGCGCCGCGCCGCACCGACGCCGGCGGCACCACGCGTGCACCCTGCGCCTTGAAGCGCTCGGCGGTCCAGCCGTCGTACTTCAGCGGCACCTTGTCGTAGCCGACCAGCGGGCCGGAAGCGAGCGGCAGGTTGTCGTGCAGGCGGAAGTACAGCAGCACGGCCTTTTTCAGCCAGTCGTTGACCTGCCAGCCCGACGCGGTCGGTTCGGCGACGCGGGCGGCGCCGGAGTCCAGCAGTTCGATCGCCGCTTCGACGGCGGCGGCCACGGCCGTGTTCGAGGCATCGAGCGTGGCGCGGTCTTCCCAGGCGCGTTCGATGACGGCCTGCAGTTCAGTGTTGTTCAAGCGGAGGGTCCTGGCGGATGTTGCGTGCGGTTATTTCGGGGTGCTTTCGCCGTTCGACAGCGTGCGGGTCAGCACTTCGCGCAGTTCGTCGACGGCCTTGTCGCTGGTGATCGGCTGGTGGCTGCGATCGGTGATGTAGAAGACGTCTTCGGCGCGTTCGCCGATGGTTGCGATCTTGGCGGCGTCGAGCAGGATCCCGCGCTTGTGGAACACCCGGCCAACCAGGCTGAGCAGGCCTGGCTGGTCGGCGCAGACCAGTTCCAGCATCGTGCGGTTGCGCAGCGTGTCCTGCGAGATGCTGACCGTGGTCGGCGTGTTGAAGTGGCGCAGCCGCGTCGGCCGACGGCGGTTGACGTCGACCACCGAGATCGACGGATCGGCCAGCACCTTGCGCAGTGCCGCGCCGATCTCCTCGAAGCGGTGGTCGTTCTCGATCGGTGAGCCATCGCTCTCGACGACCACGAACGAGTCGAGCGCGTAGCCATCGGCCGAGGTGTTGATGCGGGCGTCGAGAATGCTCAAGCCAAGCTTGGCCAGCACGCCGGTCGACAGACCAAACAAGTGGTCGCGGTCGCGCATGTAGACGAACACCGTGGTGCCGCGGCCGTCGAGCGTCCGCACCAGCACCAGCGGCAGATCCGCCTCGCTGCTCTGGGCGATGGCGTCCAGATGCCAGACCAGTTCCACCGGCGTGTGGCGCAGGAAGTAGTCGGCGTCGAAGCGGCCCCAGATGCGGTCGGTCAGTGCGCCGTCGATGTGATGCGCAGCCGGCAGCGCGTAGGCGGCGCGGCGCTGTTCCGCCACGCGCTCGGCCAGGGTGTACGGGTTGTCGAGGCCGCGATCGAAAGCGCGCTTGGTGGAGTGGTACAGCTCGCGCAGCAGGCTTTCGCGCCAGGAGTTCCACAGCGCCGGGTTGGTGGCGCGGATGTCGGAGACCGTCAGCGCCAGCAGGTAGTCGAGCCGGGCGCGATCGCCCACCTTCTGCGCGAAGGCGGTGACGATGTCCGGGTTGGAGATGTCCTGCCGCTGCGCGGTCAGCGACATCAGCAGATGATTGCGCACCAGCCACGACACCAGGTCGGCATCGGTGTGGCTCAGACCGTGGTCGAGGCAGAACTTCTCCGCCTCCTTGGCACCGACTTCCGAATGGTCGCCGCCCGAACCCTTGCCCAGATCATGGAACAGGCCGGCGACGAACAGCAGGTCCGGCCGGGCGACGCGGTGCATGACATCGCTGAAGAACGGCAGCTCGTGGCGGAAGCGTTCCATGCGCAGGCGGCGCAGGTTTCGCACAAGCCGCAGCGTGTGTTCGTCGACGGTCAGCGTGTGGAACAGGTCGTATTGCATGTGGCCGATGATCTGGCCGAACACCGGCAGGTAGCGGCCGAGCACGCCGTAGCGGTTCATCCGCCGCAGTGCGCGGGTCAGGCCGTCGCCGTGCTGGAACATGCCGATGAACATCTCGCGCGTGCGCACGTCGCCGCGCACGGTCTCGATCAGCCGGCGGTCGCGACGGATCAGACGCAGCGTTGCGGTGGAGATGCCTTCGATCTTCGGGTGCTGCTGCATCAGCGCGAACACTTCCAGCAGCGCCCA
The DNA here is from genome assembly GCA_964411025.1 of uncultured Nevskia sp. GTDB lineage: Bacteria > Pseudomonadota > Gammaproteobacteria > Nevskiales > Nevskiaceae > Nevskia. The sequence goes on along the minus strand of CAYPJK010000096.1, from coordinate 1,095 downwards.
CGGCGCTTTCTGGAAGACGTCGTCGGCGCGCGCTTCGATGTAATTGCCACGCAGCTGGAAGCGGGCATTCAGCGGCTTCGGTTCGAGGTTCTGGCCGCGGCCGAGTATGGCCTCGTCGAACAGCTGCAGCAGCATGTCGTTCAGGCAGCTCAGGGACTTGATGGTCCGGTAGTAGAGCTGCATGAACTGCTCGACCGCGCGGTTGCGATCCTGGTCCTCGTAGCCGAACAGGGTGGCGATCTTGTTCTGGTGATCGAACAGCAGCCGGTCTTCGTGACGCCCCGTGATCATGTGCAGCGCGAAGCGGACGCGCCACAGGAAATCCTGGCCGGCGAACAGCTCGTCGCATTCGGTCTTGGTCAGGAAGCCGCGCTCGCGCAGCTCGGTGAGGCTCGAGGCGCCGAAATGGCGCTTGGCGACCCAGGCCACGGTGTGGATGTCGCGCAGGCCGCCCGGGCTTTCCTTGACGTTCGGCTCCAGCTTGTAGGCGCTGTCGTCGTACTTGGCGTGACGGGCTTGCTGCTCGGCCACCTTGGCGCGGAAGAAGGCATCGACCGGCCACATCGCTTCCGGGCGCATCGCCACGTTCAGCGCGGTGAACAGCGACAGGTCGCCGATCAGCGGGCGCGCCTCGGTCAGGTTGGTGATGACGCTGACATCGCTGGCCGCTAGTTCCGCGCACTGGGTGACGCTGCGGACGGCGGAGCCGACATCGAGGCCGATGTCCCAGAGAAAGGCGAAGAAGTTCTCCAGCCGGGACTTCGCGCCCTCGAGCGCCGCCTCGTCGTAGAGCACCAGCAGATCGATATCGGAGTGCGGCAGCAGCTCGCCGCGGCCGTAACCGCCTACGGCGATCAGTGCCAGACCGCCGTCGGTCTGGGGCAGGAACTGCGTCCAGGCTTCGCGCAGCACCTCGTCGACCAGATGGGCACGGGCATGGACCAGCGAATCGGCCGGCGTGCCTTCGTGGAACAGGCCGACCAGCCGCTCGCGGCCCCAGGCCAGCGTTTCGCGGAACGCGGTGACCGGCTTGCCGCCGTCGGCGCGCAGCCGGCTGCGCACACGGCGCGCCGAGAAGACGGCGATGCTGTCGTG
>CAYPJK010000095.1:0-8252 GCA_964411025.1 uncultured Nevskia sp. | reverse complement strand
TATCCGGACGGGTAGCCCGCGCGGCCGCCGCGCGCTGCTAGCCTCCGGCGCACGAGCGAGGCGTCGCCACCGTGGCCGACCTCGCCATCCGCCCGCATGACGGGTATCGCGTCGAGGAGATTTTCATGAGTCGAGTACAAGGCAAGGTCGCGCTGGTCACCGGCGCGGCGAAGGGCATCGGTGAAGCCTGCGCGCTGCTGCTGGCGAAGGAGGGCGCGAAGGTGGTGGTCAGCGACCTCGAACGCGTTGCCGGCGAGGCAGTGGTGGCGAAGATCGTCGCCGCAGGCGGCGAGGCGATGTTCATCGAGCAGGACGTCACCGACGAAGCCCGCTGGCCGGCGGTGATCGCGGCGGCCGAGCAGCGCTATGGCGCGCTGCACGTGCTGGTCAACAACGCCGGCATCGCCATTCCCGGCAACGCCGCCGACTGCACGCTGGCCGACTGGCGCAAGACCCTCGCGGTGAATCTGGACGCCGTGTTTCTCGGCACCAAGTACGCGATCCCGGCGATGACCGGCAAGCACGGTTCGATCATCAACATCTCGTCGATCGAAGGCATCGTCGCCGACCCCAACCTGGCCTCGTACAACGCCAGCAAGGGCGGCGTGCGCCTGTTCACCAAGTCGGCGGCGCTGCACTGCGGCAAGACCGGGCTCAAGGTGCGCGTCAATTCGGTGCACCCGGGCTACATCTGGACGCCGATGGTCGAAGACTACGTGACCTCGATGGGCGATCTCGCCGAAGGCCGCGCCGCGCTGGATGCGCTGCATCCGATCGGCCACGTCGGCGACGTGATGGATGTCGCCTACGGCGTGCTGTACCTGGCCAGCGACGAATCGAAATTCGTCACCGGCGCCGAGTTGGTCATCGACGGCGGCTACACCGCCCAGTAGGGCCGGCCGTTCAGGGCAGCGTTTCCAGCATCCGCCGGTACCAGCGCACCAGCCGGGTGTAGTCGGCGACCGCGATTCGTTCGTTGCTGCCGTGGACCCGCTGCAGGTCTTCGGCATCCAAGGTCACCGGCATGAAGTTGTAGCGGTTGTCGTACAGCCCTTCGTAGTGGCGGGCGTCGGTGGCGCCGAGCATCAGCCCGGTGGTCACCACGGCGTCCGGGAACAGCGCGCGGGTCACGTCGGCGAGATGCCGGAAGGCAGGGGAATCCGGATCGGAGACCGCCGACGCTTCGCTGGCAAAGGGCCCTTCGACGGTGATCTCGATGCCGTCGTCGCCGATCACCTGCCGCAGGTGCGTGGCGACGTCGCCGGTGCTGTCACCAGGCAGCAGCCGGACATTGACCACTGCGCTGGCTTCCGACGGCAGCACGTTGTCCTTGATGCCGGCGCGCAGCAGCGTCGGCGCAACGGTGCTGCGGATCAGCGCGTTCGACACCGGCCCGGCCGCCAGTTGCCGGATCAGCAGCGGTTCGAACAGCCAGCGGTTGGCGATTGCGACCTGGTTCAGCAGGCCCATCGCAGGTGCCGCCCGGGCCAGCATCTCGTCGACCGGTGTCGCGATGCGGGGCGGCATCGGGTGCTCCTGCACCCGCACGAGGGCTCGCGCCAGGCGGCTGATGGCCGTGTCCGGCGGTGGCTGCGAGGAATGGCCGCCGGGGGCCGTCGCAGTCAACCGGAACGAGGCGTAGCCCTTTTCCGCCGCCATGATCGTGGCCACCGGACGGGTGACGCCGGGCATGATGCCGACGGTCAGCGCGCCGCCTTCGTCGAGCAGGAACTCGGCGTGCACGGCGCGCGCCTTCAGTGTGGCGGCGATGGCCCGCGCGCCACTGCCGCCGATCTCCTCGTCGTGCCCGAAGGCGAACAGCAAGGTGCGCGGCGGCTGCCAGCCCTGTGCCGCCAGTGCATCGGCCGCTTCCAGCAGGCCGGTGACGTTGAGCTTGTCGTCCAGCGCGCCTCGGCCCCAGACGAAACCATCGGCGATCACGCCGCCGAACGGCGGCTGCTGCCAGCGTGACTCGGTGCCCGGCTCGACCGGCACCACATCCATGTGCGCCAGCAGCAGCACCGGCTGGCGCGTGCGGTCCTGGCCGGTCCAGGTATAGAGCAGGCTGCCATCGGCGATCCGTTCGCGGCGCATCACCCGATGCGCGTTCGGGAACTGCCGCTCCAGCAGCGCGGCGAACGCGGCGAAGGTGGCGGGGTCGGCGGGCTGGCCACCCGCGGCCGACACCGTGGCGATCCGGAGCGCCTCGGCAAGCCGGCCGGCGGCGGCACGCTCGTCGAAGGCGTCCGTGTCGATGCAGGGCCTTTCCGGCGGCAGCGTCGGCAGCTGCATCGTGTTGAGCACCAGCACGGCCGACAGCGCCGCGAGGCCCAGCAGCAGGAACAGGATCAGGCGCATGGGTCATGGCCGTAGGGAAGCCCGGGCAAAGCATCCGATATTCCGGCGACGATCGGAACCGTATTCGGCGATGCCCTTGCAAGCGCAGTGCAGCAACGCGGAGAGTCGCGCGCTGACCCGTCCACCGAAAGTTCCGCTGCCATGATGAGCACCATCTCGACGATCTACCTGCCGATGGCGCTGGCAATCATCATGCTGGGCCTCGGCCTGTCGCTGACCGTGGACGACTTCCGCCGCGTACTGACCCAGCCAAGGGCGGTGTCGGTGGCGCTGCTGGTGCAGGTGGTCCTGTTGCCGTCGGTGGCCTTCGGTCTCTGCTACCTCTTCGCGCTGACGCCGGAGTTCGCCGTCGGCCTGATGCTGCTGGCCGCCTCGCCGGGCGGCACCAGCGCCAACCTGTTCAGCCATCTGGCACAGGGCGACGTGGCGCTGAACATCACGCTGACGGCCGTCAATTCCTTGCTGGCGATCATCACGCTGCCGCTGATGATCAATCTGGCGCTGCTGCACTTCATCGGGGAAGGCAAGAGCGTGCCGCTGCAGTTCGGCAAGGTGGCGCAGGTGGTGGCGATCGTCATCGTGCCGGTGCTGATCGGCATGCTGCTGCTCGCCGGCCGGCCGGTGCTGGCGGTCCGCTTCGAGAATCCGGTCAAGCTGTTCTCGATGCTGTTCCTGCTGGCAATCGTGGCGATGGTGATGGTGACCGGCTGGAAGGCGATCGTCACCCACCTGCCGAGCGTCGGCGGCGCGATGCTGGTCTTCAACCTGCTGAGCCTCGCGATCGGCTACCAGCTGGCGAAGCTGGCCGGCCTGGGACGCCCGCAGGCAACCGCGATCGGCATGGAGATCGGCGTGCACAACTCCGCGCTGGCGATCTCGCTGGCGCTGTCGCCACTGCTGCTGAATTCACCGCTGATGGCGATCCCGCCGACCCTGTACAGCCCGATCATGATGGTCACCGCCGGCGCGCTCGCCTGGGTGCTGACGCGCCGGCGCTGAAGCCGCCCCTGCGGAACCCGGCCGCGCGCGTGGAAATTGGCGTGGGCCACTGTGATCGCTGTCCTGTTCGCGCCAACGACGCCGGGACTAGAGTCAGCAGCCGTACCGAAGGCTGTTCCCTCACCTGCGCAGACCCTGGGAGATCACGATGGCAAAGCCGCTGGCTGTAGACGCACTGATCCTGGATCCGGACGTGGTTGCGGCGGTTGCCCGCGCGAAGGCGCGCGTCGCCGCCGACCCGATTTCCGACCTGCTGGACGCCGACGGCCATCAGTACGTCGATCTGGTGATGGAAGGCGGCGGCGTGCTCGGCGTTGCGCTGGCCGGCTATTCCTATGTGCTCGAGTCGGCCGGCATCCGCTTCCTCGGGCTCGGTGGCACCTCGGCCGGTTCGATCAATGCGCTGGTGATCGCCGCGCTCGGCCCGCCGTACGTCGCCAAGAGCCAGCGGGTGGCGGAGGTGGTGGCCAACGTGCCGATGGCCAGCTTCATCGACGGCGATGGCGATGCCCGCGACTTCACCGATGCAATCGTCAACGGCGCCGGCAAGTTCAAGCTGGCCATGAAGGGCGCCCAAGTGATCGACAACTTCTCCGACGATCTCGGCCTGCATCCGGGGCGGAAGTTCCGCGCCTGGCTCAGCGAGCAGCTGGCCGCCAACGGCATTGCCACGCTGGCCGATCTCGACGCCATGCAGTCCATGCCACCGCCCGGCGGCTATCGCGTCCGGCCGGCACCGGAGCGCCTCCATCCATCGCAGCAGCGCGACCCGGTGCAGGACGCCGATACCGGCAATGTGCGGGGCCGGCTGGCGGTGATTGCGGCGGACGTCACCACCGGCACCAAGGTGGAATTCCCGAAGATGGCGTCGCTGTACTGGGCCGATCCGGCCGCGCTGAACCCGGCCGACTTCGTTCGCAGTTCGATGTCGGTGCCGGGCTTCTTCCATCCGGTGCGTGTCAAGGGCATTCCACAGGGGCCGGCGGCGCAGCAGCGCTGGACCAAGATGACCAGCTACAAGGGCCAGCGCCTGCCGAAGGAGTGCGTGCTGGTCGACGGCGGGATCATTTCCAACTTCCCGATTGCGGTGTTCCATAACCACGCCAAGGTGCCGCGCAGCCCGACGTTCGGCGTCAAGCTGGGGATTCCGGCTGCCGAGCCGGCCGTGATCGATTCACCGACCGAGCTGCTGGCCGGCGTCTTCAATGCGGCCCGTGGCGCGCTCGACCAGGACTTCCTGGTCGGCAATCCCGACTACCGCCACCTGATCACCTACATCGACACCGGCAAGCACAACTGGCTGAACTTCAACCTGTCGAACGCCGCCAAGATCGACCTGTTCCGCGAAGGGGCCAAGGCGGCGGCCGCGTTCCTCGACGGCTTCGACTGGGCGAGCTACAAGCAGTTGCGCCTGCTCAAGGCCCAGCTGCGCAACCAGGACGGCAGCTGAGGCCGGCGGCGCGGTTCAGGCGGCCGCGAGCCGGGCCAGCGCCTCGATGACCAGCGGATTCAGCGTGGCTTCGCCGCGTGCCACGCTGGCCCGCAGCTGCTTCTGCATCCGCGGCTCCCAGAACTTGTCGATATGGTTGGCGACGCCCGCCACCGCTTCGGCGTGATCCGGCTCGGCGGCAAAGAAATCGGCGATGTTGTTGGCCATCTCGCTGAGGTTCTGCGGGTTCATGCGGAAATCTTCTCGGAATGGGAAGCAGCCGGCTGGCCGGCCGTGGCGGTCAGCCGGGCCGGGCAGGCGTAGACGACGTGCTGATGGTTGCGCGCGAAGCCGACCAGGGTCAGCCCGGCGTCCTCGGCGATCCGCACCGCCAGCGCCGTCGGTGCCGAGATCGCCGCCAGCAGCGGCATGCCGACGGTCGCCGCTTTCAGCACCATCTCGTAGCTGGCGCGCGAGGTGATCACCGCGAAGCCGCGCGCCGCGTCGAGCTGCGCCTGACTCATCGCGCCGATCAGCTTGTCGAGTGCGTTGTGGCGGCCGACGTCCTCGCGTACCAGCAGCAGCCGGCCGGCAGGATCGGCCCAGCCGGCCGCGTGGGTGGCGCCGGTGACCGCGTTGATCGGCTGCCGCTGGCGCAGCGCCTGCAACGCCCGGTGCACCGCAGCCTCGTCGATCGGCATGCCCGCCGGCACGCGCGGTGCCGGACGCATGGCCTCGGCGATCGACTCCGAGCCGCACACGCCGCAGCCGCTGCGGCCGGGCAGGTTGCGCCGACGGTCGGCCAGCCGCGCATGGCGATCGTCGGGAATCCGCAGCGACACCGCGTAGCCGTTGTCGAGCGCATTGATCCGCAGGTCCTGGATGTCCTGGGCCTGCGTGACGATCGCCTCGCTGAGGCAGAAGCCGAGCGCGAAGTCGGCGAGGTCGCCCGGCGTGGCCATCATCACCACGTGCGGCTGGCCGTTGATCTGCAGCGCCACCGGTACTTCCTCGGCCACGCAGTCCTGCGTGGCCTGGCGCAAGCCGTCGCGCACGCTCGTGACCGGCAGCAGGGCGTAGCCGGCCGCCGAGTCGACGTCGAGCGTCGGCCTACTTGGCAATCGCGGCGTCGGCATCGCTGGCCTTGCGCAGCAGCTGCTGCTGTTCGTCGCTGAACGCGCGGTAGCGGCGCTGCCACTCGCTGGGCTGGCTGACCCGCGTCACCTGCACGGCGGTGACCTTGTATTCGGGGCAGTTGGTGGCCCAGTCGGAGTTGTCGGTGGTGATCACGTTGGCACCCGAGAACGGGTGATGGAACGTGGTGTAGACGACGCCTGGCTGCACGCGCTCGGTGACGCGGGCGCGCAGCACGGTGTTGCCGGAGCGGCTTTCGATGCCGACCCAGTCGCCGTCGGCGACGCCGCGCGTTTCGGCGTCGTGCGGATGGATCTCGAACACGTCCTCGCTGTGCCACTGGCTGTTGGCGGTGCGCCGCGTCTGCGCGCCGACGTTGTACTGGGACAGGATGCGGCCGGTGGTCAGGATCAGCGGGTACTTGCCATTGACCTTCTCGTGCGTCGGCACGTACTCGGTCAGCAGGAAGCGGCCCTTGCCGCGCACGAAGGCGTCGATGTGCATCGTCGGCGTGCCGAGCGGGGCTTCGTCGTTGCACGGCCACTGCACGCTGCCGAGCGCGTCGATCTTCGCGAACGACACGCCCTTGAAGGTCGGCGTCAGCCGCGCGATCTCGTCCATGATTTCGGCCGACGAGGTGTAGTGCATCGGATAGCCGAGCGCGTTCGACAGCATCTGCGTCGCTTCCCATTCGCCGACGCCGCTCTTCGGCCGCATCACCTGCCGGACCGGCGAGATGCGCCGCTCGGCATTGGTGAAGGTGCCGTCCTTCTCGAGGAACGAGGAGCCGGGCAGGAACACGTGGGCGAACTTCGCGGTTTCGTTCAGGAACAGGTCCTGGACGACAACGCATTCCATCGCGCTGAGTGCGGCGGTGACGTGCTGGGTGTTGGGATCGCTCTGGGCAATGTCCTCGCCATGCACGTAGAGACCGAGGAATTCGCCGTCGAGGGCTGCCTCGAACATGTTCGGGATGCGCAGGCCTGGCTCGTGCGACAGCGCCACCTGCCATTCCTGTTCGAACTCGCTGCGCGCCGTGGCATCCGACACATGCCGGTAGCCCGGCAGCTCGTGCGGGAAGCTGCCCATGTCGCAGGAGCCCTGCACGTTGTTCTGGCCTCTGAGCGGATTGATGCCGACACCTTCACGACCGACATTGCCGGTGGCCATCGCCAGATTGGCGATGCCGATCACCATCGTCGAACCCTGGCTGTGCTCGGTGACACCGAGGCCGTAGTAGATCGCCCCGTTACCGCCGGTCGCGTAGAGCCTTGCAGCGCCGCGCACCATCGCAGCCGGCACGCCGGTGACCGCTTCCATCGCTTCCGGCGAGTTGCGAGTCTGTCCGACGAAATCGCGCCACTTGTTGAACGAGGCGACATCGCAGCGCTCGGCCACGTAGTCCTCTTTCACCAGCCCTTCGGTGACGATCACATGGGCGAGGCTGTTGATCAGCGCGACATTGGTGCCCGGCTTGAGCTTCAGGTGGTAGTCGGCTTCGATGTGCGGCGTGCGCACCAGGTCGATGCCGCGCGGGTCGGCGATGATCAGCTTCGCGCCCTGGCGCAGCCGGCGCTTCATCGCGCTGGCGAACACCGGATGGCCGTCGGTCGGGTTGGCGCCGATCACCACAATGACATCGCTCTGCATCACCGAATCGAAGGTCTGGGTGCCGGCCGACTCGCCGATCGTCTGCTTCAGGCCATAGCCGGTCGGCGAGTGGCAGACGCGCGCGCAGGTATCGACATTGTTGTTGCCGAACGCGGCGCGGACCATCTTCTGGACCACGTACACCTCTTCGTTGGTGCAGCGGCTGGAGGTGATCGCGCCGACCGCGCCGCGGCCGGCCTTGGCCTGGATGCGCCTGAACTCGGCGGCCGCATGGTCGATCGCTTCCTGCCAGCTCACCTCGCGCCACGGATCGGAAATCTTCGCGCGGATCATCGGCTGGGTGATGCGGTCCTGGTGCGTGGCGTAGCCGATCGCGAAACGGCCCTTGACGCAGGAATGGCCGTGGTTCGCGTGGCCATCCTTGTTCGGCACCATGCGGACGATCTCCTCGCCCTTCATCTCGGCCCGGAACGAACAGCCGACGCCGCAGTAGGCACAAGTGGTGGTGATGCTGTGCTCGGCCTGGCCCTTGGCGATCAGCGTCTTTTCGCTGAGCGTGGCGGTCGGGCAGGCGGCGACACAGGCGCCGCATGACACGCATTCCGAGGCCATGAATGCGTCGTTCTGGCTCGGGCTGACCTTGGAGTCGAAGCCGCGGCCCTCGATCGTCAGCGCCAGCGTTCCCTGCTGCTCGTCGCAGGCGCGCACGCAGCGCGAGCAG
>CAYPJK010000094.1:0-8270 GCA_964411025.1 uncultured Nevskia sp. | reverse complement strand
GCAGACCCTTGCGGCGGCCGGCGTCCATGAACAGCGTCCCGCCGGCCAGCGCATCGGCTTCGGGCGCCAGCAGCATCTCGATGGCCCAGGCGATCTGCTCGACGGTGGTGAACGCGCCGATGGCCGATTCGCGGCGCATCTCGTCGTACACCGCGTCGGCACTGATGCCGTCCCGTTCGGCGCGGGCGGTCGCTACCCGGCGCAGGCGCTCGGTATCGGCCGGACCCGGTGCCACCAGATGCGCCGTGATGCCGCGTTCGCCCAGCGCCCAGGAATACTGGCGCACCAGGTTGGCCAGCGCGGCATTGGCCACGCCGGCGGTGGCGGCGTAGGCGGTCGGCTCGAAGCCGTAGTGACCGCCGATCGCGACGATCCGGCTGCCGCGCGCCAGTCGGGCGTCGGCCGCCCGCACCAGCCGCATCAGACCGCCGCACTTGATGTTGACGGCATCGACCACGGCGGCCGTCGGCGCGCTGGCAACGCCACCGGCAGTGGCGACGCCGGGGCCATGCACCAGCATCCGCACCGGTCCGTCGATCGCCGCGGAAATCGCCGCGATCGCGGAATCGGAGGCGATGTCGGCCACGCAGGCAACGAGGTTCGGCGTGTCCGCCGCCAGCGCCGCGACGGCGTCGTGGCTGCGTGCCACGGCAATCACCTTGAGACCGCGCCCGGCCAGCCGCCGGGCAACGACCTGACCCATCGCGCCGGTCGCGCCGACGACGATGGCGATGTCCTGCTGATTCATCGAATTCTCCCCTGAACGCGGACGACGGCAGCGCCGCGCCCGCCATGACATGCAGCCGCCCGCTCAGCCCGCGTGCGAAGGCGCGCGGGGCCGGCAGGCGTGGGACGCCAGGTCGTTCGGAGCGCGGGCCTGCATCCACGCCGGCCAGACCAGCTGCAGGTAGACAGCCAGCGCAACCGCCTGGGTGCGGCGGCGCACGCCGAGTTTTCCGAACACGTTGGCGACGTGGTACTTGACGGTCGGCAGGCCGATGCCGAGCCGTTCGCAGATTTCCAGATTCGACCAGCCATCGCAGACCAGGGCGAGAATTTCCAGTTCCCGCCCGGTCAGCGGTTCGATGAGCCCCGGCGGCATCGCAGGCCGGTCCGCTGCCGGGATGTCGGCGGGGCGCATCGTCGTTGCCTCAGGTCAGCACGGTCAGGAAGCTTTCGCGCGGCGTGTTGTCCTGCGCGAACTGCGCCGGACCGGCCTGGGTCGTGTCCCAGGTCAGCAGCGGCGTGTCCGGATAGTGGATGTAGCCCTCGGCGAACACCTCGTTGCGGTTGCCGCTCGGATCGAAGAAGTAGATCGTCGCGCCGCGGGTGATGCCGTGGCGGTTCGGGCCGACATCGATCGGCACCCGGTACTTGCCGAAGCGATCGGCCGCCTTGATCACGTCGTGCGCCGATTCCAGCGCGAACGAGGCGTGGTGGAAGCGGTTCGGCTCCGGCTGCAGCAGGAAGGCGATGTCGTGCGGCTTGGTCGAGCAGGTCAGGAACACGGCCAGCGAGATGCCGGCCTCGTGGTGGACGAGCTTCTCCGACAGGTCGAAGTCGAACACCTCGGTGAACAGCTTCACGCACTCGTCGAGATTGACGCCACCGAGCAGCATGTGGTCGAGGCGGCAGATGTTGGCGCCGCGCACGACGCCGTCATCGGGCACCACGCCCGGGTTCTGATGCGGCAGCGTGTTGCCGATCTGCTCCTTGTGGGCATACAGGTGCATCGTGTGGCCGCTCGGAATCACGAACGACAGGCGCCGTCCGCTCTTCGGGTAGACGCCGGCGGCAATGTGCTCGACCGGGATGCCGAAGGCGATCAGCTTCTTCTCGAGCACGTCGAGCGTGGCGTCGTCGTAGACCTTGAACGCGAAGTGGTCGATGCCGGCGCGGTCCGACGGTGCCAGCACCAGCGAGTGGTGATCGTGCTCGTCCCAGGCCTTGAAGTAGACCCGGCCCTGCGCGTCTTCCATCACTTCGTGCAGGCCCAGGATGTGGTCGTAGTGGTGACGGGCTTTCTTCATGTCCATGACCCGGATCTGGACTTCGCCGGGCCGCAGTACGCCGCGCATTGCCATGGTGCTTTCTCCTCAGTTGTCGTGATCGGCCGTTGCCGGCCTGCGTGATGCCGTTGGGGTTGGGGGACGGACGATCCGGCTCAGGCGGCCTTGTTGGTGAGCAGGCCGCGTGCCTTGGCCATGGTCAGCGCGGTGTCCTCGATCATGTCCTCCTGGCCACCGATCATCTTGCGCCGGCCGAGCTCGACGAGGATGTCACGTGCGGGAATTCCGTACTTCACGCCAAGCCGCTTGGCATGGAGCAGGAAAGTGGAGTAGACGCCGGCGAATCCGAGCGTCAGCGAGGCGCGGTCGATGCGGACCATCTGGTCCATCATCGGCACGATGACGTCCTCGGCCATGTCCATCAGCTTGAACAGGTCGCAGCCGGTGTCGATGCCCATGCGGTCGCAGACCGCGACGAACACCTCCAGCGGGGTGTTGCCGGCACCGGCACCGAGGCCGGCGACCGAGGCATCGATGCGGCTGGCGCCTTCTTCGATCGCGGCGATCGAGTTGGCGATGCCCATGCCGAGATTGTGGTGGCCGTGGAAGCCGATCTGGGTCTCGGGCTTCAACACCTCACGCAGCGCGCGGACCCGGCGCTTGACGTCCTCCGGCAGCATGTAGCCTGCGGAGTCGGTGATGTAGACGCACTCCGCGCCGTAGCTCTCCATCATCTTGCCCTGCACCGCCAGGCCTTCCGGCGTGTTCAGGTGAGCCATCATCAGGAAGCCGACCGTGTCCATGCCGAGCTTGCGGGCATAGGCGATGTGCTGCGGGCTGGTGTCGGCCTCGGTGCAGTGGGTGGCCACCGTGACGCTGCGGACGCCGTGGTCGTAGGCGCTCTGCAGTTCCTTCATCGTGCCCAGGCCGGGAATCAGCAGCACCGACACCTTGGCGCGCTTGACGTGCGGCATCACCGCATCCCAGTACTCCTCGTTGGAATGCAGCGCGAAGCCGTGCTGCAGGCTGTTGCCGCCGAGCCCGCCGCCATGAGCGACCTGGATCAGCGGCACGCCGGCGGCGTCGAGCGCCGAGGCGACCTTGACCATCTGCTCGGTGGAAATCTGCTCGCGCTTGGCATGCATGCCGTCGCGCAGGCACATGTCGTGGACCAGGACCTTGCGGCCCTTGAGATCGATGAAACCGTCGTTGCTTGCCGTGCTCATGTCTTATGCCGCCTTGAGTTCGATGCGTCCCGCGAGAATGCCTTCGGCGAACATCTCGGCCGTGCGGGTCGCGGCCGCGGTCATGATGTCGAGATTGCCGGCGTAGGTCGGCAGGTAGTCGCCGAGCCCTTTCACTTCCATGAACACGGCGACCTTGTTGCCGTCGAACACCGGGCCGTTGACCAGGCGATAGCCGGGCACGTACTTCTGCACTTCGGTGATCATCTGCATCACCGATTCGGTGATCCGGGCTTCGTCCGGCGCATCGTCGGTCAGGCAGTAGATGGTGTTGCGCATCAGCATCGGCGGCTCGGCCGGGTTGACGATCACCAGCGCCTTGCCTTGACGCGCGCCGCCGACCACCTCGATCGCGTTCGAGGTCGTGTAGGTGAATTCGTCGAGATTGGCGCGGGTGCCGGGGCCGATCGACTTCGAGGCCACGCTCGCGATGATCTCCGCGTACTTCACGCCCTGCACGCGCGACACCGCACGGACGATCGGAATCGTCGCCTGGCCGGCGCAGGAAATCATGTTCAGGTTCATCGCGCCGCGGGTGGCGTGCTCGAGCAGGTTCACCGGCGGCACGCACAGCGGACCGATCGCGGCCGGCGTGAGGTCGATCATCATCACGCCGAGCGCCGTCAGCTTGTCCGAGTTGGCCTTGTGGACATAGGCGCTGGTGGCATCGAAGGCGATCTGGATGTTGTCGGCCAGCACGTGCGGCAACAGGCCGTCGACCCCTTCATGGGTCGTTTTCAGGCCCATGTCGCGCGCCTTGGCCAGCCCTTCGGACGCAGCGTCGATGCCGACCATCCACACCGGTTCCAGCAGCGGCGAGCGCTGGATCTTGTAGATCAGGTCGGTGCCGATGTTGCCGGAGCCGATCAGCGCACAGCGGATCTTGCGCTGCGGGGCGCTCATGCGAGGGCTCCGTTGACGCCGGCCTTGGCGGCCGGCGTTGTCGCCGCAGCGGGCAGCTTGCCGTTCTCCGCCGCGCAGACACCCGCCACCGAGAAGTCGTAGCCGCCCATCTCGTGGATCAGGATGCGGACGTTCTCGGGCTTGACGCCGAGGACATCGACGACGGTCTCGGTGACGCGCTTGGCGAGTGCGCGCTTCTGCTCGACGGTGCGGCCTTCGAGCAGGTTGAACTGGATGATCGGCATGGTTCTCTCTTGCGGTGGTACGGCGTTCAGGCTTGTTCGGGGGTCGGCGTGGTGCCGGCGTAGTGGCGCCGGCCGCCCGTGCCGGCGGTGGTCGCGGGCGCCTGCTGCTGTTCGGCGTCGACCATCCGGCGCAGCAGCCGGCGGACCTTGACCGGGCCGGTGTCGTTGCAGATCAGCACCGGGTGCAGGCCAAAGAAATCGTCACTGCCCATCTCGGCGTGCACGGCCTCGATCACCGGACCGTCCTCGTTCTCGAAAGCGCCGTGCATCGCCTGGATCTTGGCGAGGTTGTAGTCGGCGTCTTCGACCAGATGGTTGCGGCGGGTGGCGAAGAAGTAGTGCGTGGTGTCCAGCGTTTCCGGCGTGCAGGTATGCAGGTCGTACTGGCCGGTGCTGTCGACGAGATCGAGCCGGGCGTTCGGGTCCTGCGTGGCGCCGACCGACAGCTGGATGTTGGCCGGCGCGGTCCAGGTGATCTCGAAGAAGTGCCGGGCGCTGGCCTTCGGATCGGGCAGGAACGGCGCGAAGATCATCAGCGCCGGCTGCTGGCTCCATTCCGAGCGCGACGCGACAGTGGTCGGCGTCTCGGTGAGCTTCGGCGTCAGCGGCGACAGCTGGCCGCGCGTGGTGATGATCTCGCCATGGACATAGTCGATGTGGCTCAGGTCCATCACGTTGTCGATGATCAGCTCGTAGTTCGCCTTCAGATGCATGTAGGTCGCGGCGAAGGCGTTCGGATGGCCATCGTCCAGCGGGCTGAAGTCCGGCAGCTTCGCCGGATCGGCGGGCGCATCGCCCATCCAGATCCAGATGAAGCCGTGGCGTTCCAGCAGCGGGAAGCTGCGCACCCGCGCGTTGGCCGGCGTGGCGCCGCCGCCATGCGGATTCAGCGTGCACTGGCCGGCGCAGTCGAAGCGCAGGCCGTGATAGACGCAGGTCACCTCGTCGCCGACGCGCTTGCCCAGATGCAGCGGCGCGAAGCGGTGCGGGCAGCGGTCGTGCATCGCCACCGGCGTGCCGTCGGCCTTGCGGTAGATCAGCACCGAGGTGTTGAGGATCTTGCGGTGGAACAGCGCGGTCGGGTCGACTTCGGTCGACATCGCGGCGACATACCAGGCATTGCGGAGAAAGTTCATTGGGCGGCTTCCTGTATCGAGATCGGTTTCGGAATCGGCAACAGTGCGGCTGTCAGGCCACTGCGGTTTCGGCGACCGGCAACGGCCGGGTCGCTGCCGTTGCCTCCGCCGCCAGCAGGGCATCGAGGATGCGCAGCATCCGCGAGGGCCCGTTGTCGTGAATGATCGAAATGGTCTGGAAATCCGGCTTCTCGCGAACGCGGACGTGCTGGGCCTCGAGGACGTGGCGGTCCTCGGTGAAGGCGTCGTCGAGGTTGTCGCGCAGCAGTTCCGACAGGCCCGGGAATTCGCAGTGCTTCGCCGCGCCCCAGGAGTAGTAGTAGTCGACCGTTTCGGCGTCGTTCGGCGTCACCGCCTGCGAGGTCCAGGTGTCGGCCACCAGCGGGCCGGTCGGCGGGCCCTCCGCCTTGCCGTCGGCGATGAACACGCGGAAGTGCAGTACCCAGGTGCAGGGCACCGTGTGGGTGATGTCGAACCACAGGTCGAAGCGCGTTTCCGGCGGGAACAGGTGCGCCAGGAAGCGGCTGATCGGCACGCTGCGCACGAAGTACTCGGTACGCAGCGAATGCGAGGTCGCGGTGAACGTCGGCTGGATGCGCGTGTACTTGGCGCGCGTCTCGGCGTCGTCGGAGCCGAGCGTGCCCTGGTGCACCCAGGCCAGATGGGTGAGGTCGGCGAGGTTGGCGATCTCCAGCCGGTAGCTGGCGGCAACCTGCATCTGCGAGGTCTTGACGTTCCAGTCCGGATGGCTGGGGCCGACCGCGAACGGAATCAGCGCCTCGTCGGCTTTTGCCGGATCGCCCATCCAGACCCAGACCCAGTTGTCGCGCTCCACCACCGGGAAGCTGCGCACGCAGGCTTTCGGCGGAATGTGGTCCTGGCCGGGGATCTCGTTGCACCTGCCGTCCGGCCCGAAGCGCAGGCCGTGATACATGCAGCGGATGTTGTCGCCTTCCTTCACGCCCAGCGACAGCGCCGCCTGCCGGTGCACGCAGCGATCTTCCAGCGCCACGATCTGGCCGGTCGGCCGGCGATACAGCACTACCCGCTCGCCGGCGATCTTGCGGGCCACCAGCGCGCCCTTGCCCTGCTTCAGGCCGTTCTGCTGGCTCTGGGTGAAGTGGTAATCCCAGCCGGCGTTGTACCAAGCGTTCTTCACAAACATCGCATCCTCCTCCTCAAGAGTGCCGGCGGCTCTGTGGCCACTCGGCGGTGATCGATGTGCATCAGATGAAACGGAAACTGACACTCCCCATGTCCTGGAAACGGGCGGTGATGCTGTCGCCAGCAGCGACCGGAATCGCTTCGGTGATGCCGCCGGTCATCACATAGCTGCCCGCCGGCAGCGACTCGCCGCGGGAGGCCAAGTGCTTCACCAGCATCACGATGGCCTTGGCCGGGTGATTCAGCACGGCGGCGCTGGCGCCGAGCGCCATGATCTCGCCGTTCTTCTCGATGACCACGCCGATCGTGCGCAGGTCCATCTCGCGGGGATCGCGCGGCCGACCACCCGCCACGAAGCGGGCCGACGAGCCGTTGTCGGCAATGACGCTGGCCAGATCGAACTTGAATTTCTCGTAGCGGGAGTCGATCACCTCGACCGCCGGGATGATGTAGTCGGTGGCCGCGATCACCTGTTCGATGGTGACGTCGCCTTGCAGGGCATCCTTCATCACGAACGCGATCTCGGCCTCGACTCGCGGATGCACCAGCTCCCGGGTGTCGATGGCGCTGTTCTCGGGCCGCGCGAAGCTCGCCATCAGGATGCCGAAGCTGGGAACGTCCACCCCCATCTGCAGCATCTTGGCCTTCGAGGTCAGGCCGGCCTTGAGTCCCACGCAGCGGTCGCCACGGGCGATCCAGCGGCGGCGCAGTTCGTCCTGCACGGCGTAGCCGTCGGCGATGCTCATCGACGGATACTCGTCGGTGAGCTTGGTCATCGTGGTGGCGGTGTCCTGTGCATGCAGCACGCGGTCGGTCAGCTTCTGGATGACGTTGGAATCGAGCATGGCGCGGCCTTCAGGTGAAACGGATGTCGCAGGAGCCCAGGCCCCCGACGGTGCAGCGCAGGTGCTCGCCGGGCACGACCGGGATCAGCGTCGACTGCGAGCCGGACAGGATCACCTCGCCCGCCTTGAACGGAATGCCCAGGCGCCCGAGCGTGTTGGCCAGCCAGACCACCGCGTTGACCGGCCCGCCCTGCACGGCCGCGCCGGCGGCGGTGGAGAACAGCTCGCCGTTGCGCTCCAGCACCATGCCGGCCAGGTTCAGGTCGAGATCGGTGACCTTCTTCTTCGCGCCGCCGAGCAGGTAGACGCCGCAGGAGGCGTTGTCGGCCACCGTGTCCTGGATGCGGATCTTCCAGTCGGTGATCCGGCTGTCGACGATCTCGAAGCAGGGCACCACATAGTCGGTGGCGCGGATCACGTCGGTGGCGGTGATGCCAGGGCCGTTCAGATCGCGCTTCAGCACGAAGGCCACTTCGGCCTCCGCCTTCGGCTGGATCAGCCCGGCCAGCGGCACGTCCTGGCCTTCCTCGTAAGCCATGCCCGAGGTCAGCTGGCCGAAATCCGGGCGATCGACGCCGATCAGCTCCTGCACGGCCTTGGAGGTGACGCCGATCTTCTTGCCGACGATCCGCTCGCCGGCCGCCACCCGCTGGGCGATGAAGCGTTCCTGGATCCGGTAGGCATCGTCGATGGTGATCAGCGGCTCGCGCGCCAGCAGCGGTGC
>CAYPJK010000093.1:3524-8302 GCA_964411025.1 uncultured Nevskia sp. | reverse complement strand
GAAGTTCTCAAGATAATGCGGCTGCTGGAACACCGCCACCTTCTTGCGCAGGCCGGCCGTGCCGGATTTCTGGTCGGTGTACGGGCGGGTCGGCAGCTCGCGGACGGGCATCGGATACGTTCTCGAAAGGGCGGGAGAAGCAAGGCTGCAACGGGTCGCGGCGGTATCTTATAGTCGGGTCCATGCCGCACGACATCGCCACTCACGAGCCCTATTGCCCCTGCTGCGGGCAGCCGCGTCGCATCGCCCATCTGGTCGATCTCTACGAGCGCAGTTACGCGCTGCTGGAGCGGCTGATCCCGGAACTGAACCTGCCGTTCGAGCGGGCGGTGTCGAAGTCGCCGACCGACCTGCCGCTGGTGCTGACCGTGGTCGAGCGGGCGCCGTACACCGCCGAACTGCGGCTGACCTACGAGTTCCGTGATGCTGATGGCGAGCGCCGGCTGGCACCGGACATGTGGATCAAGGTGTACCGCGATGCGCGGGTTGCCGAGGCGCTCGACTGCGGCCAGCGGCCGACCTGGCTGGCGCAGATCTTCGGCAGCGCGCAGGCGCACGATTACCTCCACGACCAGTGGGGTCGCAACCACATGCTGGCCAAGTGGCTCGACTACCTGCTCGGCCATGGTCACGGCTTCGCGATCGCGGCCCGGCCGCGCCTGCCGAACGCCTGACGGCGCGCTGCACCGCCTGTTCACCCGTCGTCCATCCGTTGCTCATGGCGGTCACTGCAGGCTGCCCGCCAACGGTTTCACACCTTTCACGGAGCCTTGCCGAACATGACGTCGCCCGCCCGCTACAGCCGCCTCAGCATCGGTCTGCACTGGTTGATGCTGCTGCTGATCATCGCCGGCTATACGTTCATCCTGATCCGCGGTGAATTTCCGAAAGGCAGCGAGCCGCGGGCGCTGATGAAGATGCTGCATTTCTCGATCGGCATGACGCTGTTCGCGCTGGTCTGGGTGCGCATCGCCGCCCGCCTGGCCGGCGGCCCGGCGCCGGCCATCAGCCCGGCACCGCCGGCCTGGCAGCAGCGGGCCGGCAAGCTCGCGCACCTGGCCTTGTACGGCTTCATGATCGGCATGCCGATCGGCGGCGCGCTGATCCTGAGCTTCGAGGGCGAGGCGCTGCCGTTCTTCGGCCTGTTCGAGATCGGGCCGCTGCTCGGCGCCAACGAGACCTACGCCGAGACCTTCGAGGAACTGCACGAGGCCGGCGGCACCATCGGCTATTTCCTGATCGGCCTGCACGCGCTGGCCGGGCTGTATCACCACTACGTGCGCCGCGATGACACGCTGGTGCGGATGCTGCCCTGAGCCGCTTTAATATTCTTTCAAGAGCTTAACGTAGCAATTCTTATTACTTTGAACGACTGAGCCGGACGCATAGATTGCCCGGACCGCCGCATCGGCCTTCGCTTCCGAAGCCTGGCGCGGCCCCGATCCAGGAGCCCTCATGTCGTTCGATTCTCACGCCAGCTCGCGGTCCGCCGGACCTGCGCTCAATGCCAGCGCGGTTCCGCCCGCGAGCGTGCTGCCGCATGCCGGCGGTGTCGATCCGGTGGAAGCCTGGCGACTGGTCAAGGCCGGGCTGGCCGTGCTGGTCGACGTGCGCACCGCCGAGGAGCGCAAGTTCGTCGGCCATGTGCCGGACAGCCTGCATGTGCCCTGGGCCACCGGCACCGCGCTGACCCGCAACCCGCGCTTCGCCCGCGAACTGGAAGCCAAGGTGGGCCTGCATCAGCCGACCCTGCTGATCTGCCGCAGCGGCAAGCGCTCGGCGCAGGCGCTCGAGGTGGCAGTCAAGGCCGGCTTCAGCCAGATCGCCAACGTGCTGGAGGGATTCGAGGGCGATCTCGACGAACACGACCAGCGCGGGCACTTCAACGGCTGGCGTCATCACGGTCTGCCCTGGCTGCAGGACTGACGGGAGCCCGGCGGCATGAGCACCCCTGAGCCGGCGCCGCACTGGGACTTGCCGTCCATCGTCCGCGAACTGCGCGAAGCCCGCGAGGACTGGCGGCACCGCAGCAGCCGCGACCGCGATTCCGGCGACCGCGAGTTTCCGTCGCCGGACCGCGTCCGCGAGCAACTGAAGCTGCTGCGCGGCGCGCTGTTCCCGTTGCGCCTGGGGCCGTCGGATCTGAAGCGGGAAGGCGAGGACTACTTCGTCGGCCATGCGCTGGACCGTGCGCTGAATGGGCTGGTCGAGGAGGCGCGGCTGGAACTGGCCAGCCGGCAACGTGAGCATCCCGACCATCCGCCGGCGGCGATCTTCCGGCAGGCGCAGGCGAGGATCGCCGACTTCGCGCGCAGCCTGCCGACCTTGCGGACCCTGCTCGATACCGATGCCGAGGCTGCGTTCCAGGGCGACCCGGCGGCCCGCAGCGTCGATGAAGTGCTGCTCTGCTACCCCGGCATCCAGGCCCTGATCCACCATCGCATCGCCCACCGGCTGCATGGGCTGGATCTGCCGCTGCTGGCCCGGATCGTCGCCGAACTGGCGCATTCGGAAACCGGCATCGATATCCATCCCGGCGCCTCGATCGGCCGCTACTGCTTCATCGACCACGGTACCGGCGTGGTGATCGGCGAAACGGCGGTGATCGGCGAGCACGTCCGGCTCTATCAGGCGGTCACCTTGGGGGCCAAGCGGTTCGAGGCGAGCGAGGACGGCAGCCTGGTCAAGGGCCAGCCGCGCCACCCGATCGTCGAGGACGGTGTGGTGATCTACGCCGGGGCCACGCTCCTTGGCCGCATCACCATCGGACGCGGGTCCAGCATCGGCGGCAACGTCTGGCTCACCCGCAGCGTGCCGCCCGGTAGCCAGATCACCCAGGCGCGCTCCGAGCAGGCCGTCAGCGCATGAACGGCGGGCGCCTCGAACGCAGCCTGCTGCAGCAGACGCTGGCCCGCAGGCTGCGCGCCAGTCGAACCCGGCTGGGCTGGTCGCAGGAACGGCTGGCATCCACCGCCGGGCTCGATCGCAGTTACGTCGGCGACATCGAGCGCGGCGTCGTCAGCCCGACCTTGCAAACGCTGGAAAAGCTGTCTCTGGCGCTTGGCATTGCGGCCTCAGAACTCATTCGCATCGACGGCGCGGATGCGGCAGACAAAAAGATTGCCAGCTGAGGACGATATCCCGTCGACCCGCTGATCATGCCTCGCCAATCTAACGATATTCCCGAACCGATCTGACGAGGATCTCCGATGGCTGAAACCGAACTCCTGCCGACCCTGGGTGATGCTGCCGCCCGGAAGCTTGCCAACACCACCAAGACGGTTGCGCAGTATTCGAACATCACCCCGCGCTGGCTGACCCATCTCCTGCAGTGGCAGCCGGTCGAAGCGGGCGTGTTCCGCGTCAACAAGGTCAAGAATCCGGCCGACATCCGCACCGCCTGCTCGGTGACCGAATCCGGCCAGCTGCCGAACTCCTTCGTCGACTACGAAGACCAGCCGCGCGAGTACTGGCTGAAGCAGGTTGCCACCCGGCTGAACATCCACACCCGGGTGTCGGATCTCTATTCGAGCCCGAACGACCAGATTAAGGAACAGCTGCGCCTGATCATCGAAACGATCAAGGAGCGGCAGGAATCGGAGCTGATCAACAACCCGGACTACGGCCTGCTCGCCAACGTCGCCGAGTCGCAGCGCGTGTATCCGTTGACCGGCGCGCCGACGCCCGACGACATGGACGAGCTGCTGACCAAGGTCTGGAAAGAGCCGGCGTTCTTCCTCGCGCACCCGTTGGCGATCGCCGCGTTCGGCCGCGAGTGCACCCGCCGCGGGGTGCCGCCGCCGACGGTCAGCTTGTTCGGTTCGCAGTTCATCACCTGGCGCGGCGTGCCGCTGATTCCGAGTGACAAGCTGCCGATCGCCGATGGCAAGTCGAAGATCATCCTGATGCGGGTCGGCGAAAAGCGGCAGGGCGTGATAGGCCTGTTCCAGCCCGGTCTGCCGGGCGAACAGAGCCCAGGCCTGTCGGTGCGCCTGATGGGCATCGACGACCATGCGGTCGCGTCCTACCTGATTTCGCTGTACTGCTCGCTGGCGGTGCTCACCGACGACGCGCTGGCCGTGCTCGAAGACGTGGAAATCAACAAGTTCCACGACTACCCCGACACCTACAAGTAAGGTCCCGGGGCTCCCATGAGTGTCTCGGGCAGCGGTCTCGATCCGTCGGCGCTGCAGGCGCTGGCCAATGCCATGTTCAGCGCGCTGCCCGGCGCTGAACCGGCGTTCGGTCAGGCGCCGGCTGCGCCGAGCGGCCCCATCAACCTCGCATCACCGCTGCCACCGGGTGGCATTCCGGTCGCCGGTCACAACAATCCCCTGCCGGTGGCCACCACCTTGCCGATGACGCCGCCGCTGCGCGCCACGCAGCCCGGCGCCGCCGAACTTGCGACGCCGCCGTCGTTCATCACGCCGCGCGTGCTGCCGGTGCAGGCGCAGACGCCGGATCTGCACGGCCTGCAGAGCACCGTGCTGCCGGCGCTGCCGAAAGGCGGCGGCGGTCTCGCCGGCGTCACTGAAGGCGTGGCGGCGCTGCTTCCCGGCGCCGCACCGGTGCCGAACCTGTCGGACGCGGCCCTGCCGTCATCGGCGCAGCCACCGAGCAGCCCGTACTACTTTCTCGGCGAAGCGGTGTCGACCGGCGGCGTGCCGGCGGCGCCACCGCTGAAGCTCGACGGCCTGTCCGATCCGTTCGGTCTCGCCGCACCGGTCCGGGTTCCGGCGACGCCGGGGCATGCCACGCGAAGTTAGCGGAGCAGGTGA
>CAYPJK010000093.1:0-3514 GCA_964411025.1 uncultured Nevskia sp. | reverse complement strand
GGCTACGCCGTCTGCACCGGCCGGTCCTTCCGCACCGAGCTTCTATTTCGCCGACCTGGCCACCGGTCCGGGCAGTGCGAAGCCGGCCGCCACCCCGAAGCTTGCACCGGGGCGCGGTGCCTTCGACGTCGCGACGATCCGCCGCGATTTCCCGATCCTGCAGACCCGGGTCAATGGCGGCAAGCCGCTGGTCTGGCTCGACAACGCGGCGACCACCCAGAAGCCGCAGGCGGTGATCGACCGGATCGCCCACTTCTACGCGCACGAGAATTCCAACATCCATCGCGCCGCGCACGAGCTGGCGGCGCGGGCGACCGATGCCTACGAGGCGGCGCGCAAGAAGGTGGCGCAGTTCATCGGCGCGTCCAGCCCGGACGAGATCATCTTCGTGCGCGGCACGACCGAGGCGATCAACCTGGTGGCCCAGAGCTGGGGCAAGCAGAACATCGGCGAAGGTGACGAGATCGTGATCTCGCACCTGGAGCATCACGCCAACATCGTGCCCTGGCAGATGCTGGCGGCCGAAAAGGGCGCGGTGCTGCGGGTGATCCCGGTCGACAACACCGGCCAGGTGCGGCTCGACGAATACCAGAAGCTGCTCAGCCACCGCACGCGGATCGTCTCGGTAACGCAGGTCTCCAACGCGCTCGGCACCGTGGTGCCAGTCAAGGAGATCATCGACCTCGGCCACCGTGCCGGCGCCAAGGTGCTGATCGACGGCGCGCAGTCGGTGTCGCACATGAAGGTGGACGTGCAGGCGCTGGATGCCGATTTCTTCGTGTTCTCCGGCCACAAAGTGTTCGGGCCGACCGGCATCGGTGTCGTCTACGGCAAGCAGGACATCCTTGAACACACGCCGCCGTACCAGGGCGGCGGCAACATGATTCAGGACGTGACCTTCGAGAAGACCATCTACCACGGCCCACCGGCGCGCTTCGAAGCCGGCACCGGCAACATCGCCGATGCGGTGGGGCTGGGGGCGGCGCTTGATTACGTCGAGCGGATCGGCATCGAGAACATCGCGCGCCAGGAACATGACCTGCTGGCGTACGGCACCGATCTGCTGTGCCGCATTCCGGGGCTGTGCATGATTGGCACGGCTGCCCACAAGACCAGCGTGATGAGCTTCGTGCTCGACGGCTTCACGACGGCGGAAGTGGGGCAGGCGCTGTCCGAGGAGGGCATCGCGGTACGCACCGGCCACCATTGCGCGCAGCCGATCCTGCGGCGTTTCGGGCTCGAATTCACGGTGCGGCCGAGTCTGGCCTTCTACAACACCTTCGAGGAACTCGACCTGCTTGCCGACACGGTGCGGCGACTGGCGCAGACGCGGCGACGCGGCTGAAAGCGCAAACGACAAGGCCCGGGAAACCGGGCCTTGTCGCATCGGGCGGCTATTCGTCTGTCGGGAACAGGCCGACTTCGCGGCCGAACAGTCGTGCCTTGTAGCTGCCGAGCAGGGCCTTGTCCGGGCAGTCTTCCAGCGCGCCGGCGCACAGGCGGCGCATCGCCGACTGGGTCTGGAAATTCTGGTCGCGATCGACACCGGCGAGGTCGGCGATCAGACCCGGCAGCAGCGCGATGTCGGTCAGCGGCAGCGCCGGCTGGCGGTCGACCGCGTAGTTGGCGCGAATCTGGAACTGGGTGACGTTCCTCGGCTCGGGCACGTCGAAGCGGTACGGTGGCGAGGGATGCTCGTAGTACGCCTGGTGGTCGCCGAACCAGGCCAGCAGCGTCGGCGGCGCGTCCTTCGCCAGCAGGCTGTGGTCGAGCGTCGCCACGGCCGCGTCGAGCGTCTGCAGCCGCAGCGCGTAGTCGGTCAGCCGGCCGGCCAGCGGCTTCGGGATGCCGGCCCTGTCGAGCCGGAAGCCGATCTTCGTGTGCTTGTCGTAAGGCGCGTGTTCCTTGACGGACAGGAAATACAGGAACAGCGGCTGCGCCGCGTGTGGCCCGGCGCGATGTTCGCGGACGATCTTCAGCGCCGCCTCGGCCATGCGCGGCGTTTCGGCGATGTCCCACTCGTCGCCGGGGAAGCGGTCGTACTCGGGGAAGTCGCGCAGGGTCAGGATCTCGTCGGCCCCCATGCCTTCGTAAGTGAGGCCGGCACCGTAGAAGCGCCGGAAGGTCGGCATCAGCACCACGCTGCGGTAACCGTTGGCCTTCAGCAGCCGGAACAGGTTGCTGCGGGTGTCGGGGCCGACGCTGTTGAAGACCAGCGTCCGCTGCACGCCGAAATCGTCCGGCACCAGACCGGTCAGCACCGAGAACTCCGACAGCCAGGTCTTGCCGCCAAACGTGTGCACGCGCAGCGGGCCGATCGCCTTGGTGTTCGCCGCCGGCTCGAACATGCCGTACTTCGGCAGTTTTGCGCCCGGCAGCTTGAACTGGCGCGGGTCGAAGGTCGATTCGTTCAGCCACAGCAGGATGTCCGGCGGCCGGGTCAGCGGCACCTCCGGCAAGGGGGGAAGTGCCGCCTCGCCCTGCAGGAACAGGGTCGGATCGCCGGCATGGCTCGGCAGTTCGAACTCGAACATCTGCACCGAATACAGAAGCCGCGCGGCCAGACCGCAGCGGTGGGCGGTGCCGCAGTCGGCGTCGTCGGTGAACACTTCCCAGGTGTGATGCTTGCGTGCGCCGTACAGCGTGGCCGACAGCGCCACCACCACCAGCAGCGCGGTCAGCCGCTGCCAGCGGCTGGCCACGCGATGGCGGCGGGCGGCCCAGATCGCGTCGATCACCAGCAGGCTGGCGCCGACGGCGAACAGGCCGAGCACCGTGTAGATGCGCGGGTACTGGCGGACGATCGTCCAGTTCGCCGGCTCCGACACGAAAGCCCAGTCGGCGACGATCAGCCGCGTATAGAAATAGACGAACTTCAGCTCGCCCATCCCGTACAGGAACAGCGTCAGCGCGGCGGCACCGGACAGGCTCCAGACCCAGCGCCCGGTCAGCGCCAGCAGCAGCGCGAACGGCAGCAGCACCACGCTCAGGTTGACGACCCCGCACAGCGCGTCGTCGGTGTCGATCAGGGCCACCCGGACTGACGCTGCGATCAGCACGACGCGCAGCAACGCCAGAATCACACGCGCAACGGCCGTTGCGCGTGACTTCAGGGTACTCATCGATCGCTTCGGAGCGTCGCGACGCGCGGATCGTGCAGGGCGCCGGGCGCGCCGCGACGGAAGCGACTCATGCGGCGTCGATCAGGGCCAGCAGCTCGGCGGTCTTGGCTTCCATCAGCGCCGGGTTGGCGCGGGATTCGACGTTCAGCCGCAGCACCGGCTCGGTGTTCGAGCCGCGGAGGTTGAAGCGCCATTCCGGATAGGCGATCGACAGGCCGTCGACCTTCTCGACCACGGCGTCCGGCAGGCCGGCGTACACCGCTTCGACCTTGGCGATCGTGCCCTTGACGTCGGCGACCTTGCGGTTGATCTCGCCGCTCGCCGGGAACTTGGCCTGGCGGTCCTCGACCAGCTGCGACAGCCGCTTGCCGCTGGCCGAGATCAGGCCAGCC
>CAYPJK010000092.1:0-8334 GCA_964411025.1 uncultured Nevskia sp. | reverse complement strand
TGAGACGTCTCTTTGGGTGCCCGATCAGGCCAGTTTCAGACGCGGTTCGATCGAGGCGATGGCGTCGAAATCCCGATCATCGTGAAGCAGCACGAGATCGTGCTCGATCGCCGTCAGCGCAATCAGGCAGTCGACCGACGAGCGCACGGTATGACCCCGCCAGCGCAGCCGCGCGTAGATCAGCGCAGCGGAAACGCGGCTGTTGTAGATGTCGCTGGGCTCGAACATCGGCAGGCGCACCAGCCGTGCCCGCAGCGCTTCGAAGGCGCTGGCGTCGCGGGCACCTTGCAGTGTTTCCCGGAGGATCGCCGCCGAAATGCCGACTACCTGCTGCTGGCGCAGTGCCTGCTCCAGCGTGTCGCTCTGCGACTTGATCCGGCGACCGATGAAGTCGAGCAGCACCGAGGTGTCCGCCAGATAGCGGACGGCGGCCATCAGCGCGCGGTCTTGTGGTCGTAGCCGGGGTCGACCAAATCCTGACCCATCAGGTCGAGCAGGCTCTCGGTCTCGTGCGCCTGCACGTAGTCGAGCAGCGCGAAGTTGACGGCGTCCTTCTTGGTTCGAAGGTTCGGGTTGATCGCCATCACTTTTTCGATCAACCGATCATCAAGATCGATGTTGGTGCGCATGAGCGGCAGTCCGGGCGGGTTCGCGACGGACTATACACCTGCCTTGGTGTATCCTCCGCGCGCAATTTCACCACCGCCGCGAGTACGCAGCCATGTCCGAACCCCTGAACAAGCGCAGCCAGGCGATCACCGCCGGCCTCAACCGCAGCCCCAACCGCGCGATGCTGCGCGCCGTCGGCTTCAAGGACGGGGATTTCGAGAAGCCGATCGTCGGCATTGCCAGCGGCCACTCGACGATGAACCCCTGCAACGCCGGCATCGGCGGCCTCGCCGCGCGGGCGGATGCGGCGCTGAAGGCGGCCGGCGCCATGCCGCAGGTGTTCGGCTTTCCGACCGTCACCGACGGCATCGGCATGGGTACCGAAAGCATGAAGTACTCGCTGGTCTCGCGCGAAGTGATTGCCGATGCCATCGAAACCTCCGTGCAGGGCCAGAGCATGGACGGCGTGCTCGCCATCGGCGGCTGCGACAAGAACATGCCCGGCGCGATGATCGGCATGCTCAGAGTTAACGCGCCGGCGATCTTCTGCTACGGCGGCACGATCAAGCCGGGCGAGTGGAAGGGCATCCCGCTGACCATCGTCTCCGCGTTCGAAGCGGTCGGTGCCTATGGCGCCGGCAAGATGAGCAAGGAAGACCTCGACGGCATCGAGAAGAACGCCTGCCCGAGCTTCGGCGCCTGCGGCGGCATGTACACCGCAAACACCATGTCCAGCGCGATCGAAGCGATCGGCCTGTCGCTGCCGTACTCGTCCACCGAAGCGAACCCGGACCCGGAGAAGGGTGATTCCGTCGCCCGCTCGGCCGAAGCGCTGGTGGAAGCGATCAAGCGGGATCTGAAGCCGCGCGACATCGTCACCCGCAAGAGCATCGAGAACGCCATCGCCGTGGTCATGGCCACCGGCGGCTCGACCAACGCCGTGCTGCACTTCCTCGCGATTGCCAACGCCGCGCAGGTGGAGTGGACGATCGACGACTACGAGCGCGTGCGCCGCCGCACCCCGGTGCTGTGCGACCTGAAGCCGAGCGGCAAGTACGTCGCCACCGACCTGCACAAGGCCGGCGGCATTCCGCAGGTGATGAAGATCCTGCTCGACGCCGGCCTGCTGCACGGCGACTGCATCACCATCACCGGCCAGACCATTGCCGAGGTGCTGAAGGACGTGCCGTCCGTCCCGCGCGCCGATCAGGACGTGATTCGCACCATCGACAAGGCGCTCTACAAGGAAGGCCACCTCGCGATCCTGAAGGGCAACCTCGCTCCCGAGGGTTGTGTTGCCAAGATCACCGGCCTGAAGAACCCGGTCATCACCGGTCCGGCCCGCGTCTACGACAGCGAAGAACTGGCGATGGCCGCGATCATGGCCGACCAGATCCGCCACGGCGACGTCATCGTCATCCGCTACGAAGGCCCGAAGGGCGGCCCCGGCATGCGCGAGATGCTCACGCCGACCTCCGCACTGATCGGCAAGGGCTTCGGCGAAACCGTCGGCCTGATCACCGATGGCCGCTTCAGCGGCGGCACCTGGGGCATGGTCGTCGGCCATGTGGCCCCGGAAGCCTATGTCGGCGGCCTGATCGGACTCGTCGTTGAGGGCGACTCGATCACGATTGACGCGCATCGGCAGTTGCTGCAACTGAACGTCGACGACACGGAAATCGCCAAGCGTCGCGCCAACTGGAAGCAGCCGGCGCCGAAGTACACGAAGGGGCTGCTGGCGAAGTACGCGAAGCTGGTGTCGACGGCGAGTTTGGGGGCGGTGACGGACGCTTGATGTTTGGCTTTGCAGTGACGACAAGGGGCCGGTGACGGCCCCTTGTTTGTTTGTGCCGGCAGCTAGGCGCGTAACGGGTAGGCTGAGGACAGCGAAGCGAATCCCGCCACTCGAATCAATGCCCGTATTTGAACAAGAAAGCCTGGATTACTCCCGCCCGCCCTATTGTGGAACTTTGGCTAAATGCCTAGTTAACCATCCGTAGCTGTTTAAGAAGTCCGTCATGGCATCTTTCGAAACCGGCTTGGTATGGCTGTCGTGGCGTCGCGCCACATTTATGGTGTCCATGTTCATCTCAAAGCGTTGCTTGTTCCCATCAAATAATGGGCCCAAGACACTCCAATTCTCCAAAATGATATTTTTGAGATCAAGCGTATAAAGATCTTGCATAACGTCCTTTGGTTTTTTGCCGACGAACAACGCCTTCGGGTCCGCACGATCCGCCCGTCGCTTAAGCCCTTTGATGATATCTTTTGCAACTTCATCGTCATTCCAGGTTCGATGGACTCCAAGATAAACAATGATTGCTCTTCGTAGAGTTGTTTCTACCTCGCATCGTTTCTCGAATAATTCTCCCAAGGCGTGGAGGTCAGGAACCTCTGGCAGCAGTTCAGGAGAAATTTCCGACCTCGCGAATGGAGAAAGTTCGGCTTTATATGTCTCTCCGTGTGCATTGATAAAGACTTGAATATCGCCAATACTAAACTCGGTAGAGCCCGGTTTCAGAAGGCCGTAGTTTGCGAATCTAACTAGACTTGTTGGCTGAGCATCCAAATATTCTTTAACGAAGGATTCGTCTCCAGCCGCGAGTACTTGAAGCAACTGGTATTCTTCTGGGTACCACCATATGAGCGATAACAGGATGTCTTTGATCGGCTGACGCAGCCGTTCGCGAATTTCGACTGAATATGTCTTAAAATCATTGATCGAAATCCGTGTCAATTTTTCGGGATCGTCAACGTTTGTCCGATTCCAAACTTCGCTTGCGGCTAACCTTATTAGAAATGGATGTCCGCCAAACTGTGTCGTTAGATAAGGTATTGTCGCTTCGTCGAAAGATATACCGGAATACCGCCCAAAAAAGCGAAGCATTTTTCGAACAGAATCTTCGGGGAACGGTGTGAGGTATCTTGGCTGCGCCAGCTGGAAAATTGGGTTAGGAAGCCCCGCAAATGACGTGTTCTCAACTGCGAGCGGATTAACTCCCGCTACGATGAATACAATTCTCCCGCTCAACTCATGGTGTGCCGCGCGGATTGTTTGCCAAAATGGCAAGAAATCTTCGTCCCAGTGTCTGCC
The DNA here is from genome assembly GCA_964411025.1 of uncultured Nevskia sp. Lineage (GTDB taxonomy): Bacteria > Pseudomonadota > Gammaproteobacteria > Nevskiales > Nevskiaceae > Nevskia. Next base: position 4,631 of record CAYPJK010000092.1, on the reverse strand, counting down.
AAGTGGCCCGCTCAGCCCCGGAGTAATGTATTCAATCTCGTCGAGAAGTAAGGCGACGGTGCCAGACGATTGCGCTAATAACTTCGCGATGTCGGCGGAAAACCGTGTGCCGCAGTTACTTTGGCTGTAACCGAGCTGCAGAGATGCTGATCTCCTATATTGATTTTTTAGCCGCTGCTCTAGCCTTTCGACAATATTCTGCAGCGCTTGCCACCACCTTGCTGCATGAATGCCGGGGCTGTGGCAATCTATATACTCTGACAAGGTCTGCTGGGCATCGAGACGTCTTCTTACGGCGTGCATCACCGACGTTTTTCCAGTTTTTCTCAAGCCAAAGAGGCCGACGTTCTGTAATTTAATTGTGCAGCTCTGCACCAGTTCCTGTACGAGGATATCGCGTCCGAAGAAGTATTTATCAGAGCCTATGGGCGATGACATGCCTAGGAGATCTATTCGACCAAAGCGTGCCGCAATTCGAGATCGAAGAAAAAGACTTCCACGAGATGTCGATATTAGGTCTGGCGCTGCAATGGATACAATAGCCCGGTCCGTGTCGCCCGCTAAAAGCGTGGCTGTCTGATCGGCTTCTCCGTGATGAATAACTAGAACTAGTACTTTATCTAAGCGATGCCGAAAATCTGGTTTGCGACTGATTTGTTCTATTGCAGTAAGAATCCGTGCATCGGATACAGATTGAGGGGAGTAGACCACTAGTACTTCTTGCTGAAGCCCGAAACGTTCACGCATGTGCTGCTTTGGGTCTGCGAACCAAAAAAACTTGTCTCCGTGCGCATCGCCAAAAGTGACGTCGAATCCCTCGTCAAGTAGATTTGCTAATTGGCGTTGATCCGGCTGATTCTGGAAAAATACTTTATCTGCGTCTTGCCGAATCATTGATGCTCCTTCTTTAAAAAATGTATGACGACGGTAAACACCCGTTGGCATCAGATCAGACTGCTGCTCGTTGGTGAAACTGTAGGGCGTTATAACTCGCTCCGCACCCAGTGACGTAGGGCCGGCAGGATTCATCTGCCCGCGCAGATATCCACCGCTTTTCGTCGCGTGGGAGTGCTGCGCTTCGTCCAGCCTACAAGCCCTTGCCGCTCGCGGCTAGCTTTCCCAACTCCACCAGCGCCTCCCCGGTATAGACCGCAATCCGCTGCATATGCGGCAAGGTATCCCGGCAGCCGGTGAAGCCGAAGTTCATCGTCCCGGCGTATGACAGGCAGGTGATGTTCAGCGCGCCGCCGTGTGCGATCAGCGACACCGGATAGGTCGCTTCCAGCTTTGCGCCATTCCAGTACAGCGGCCGGTCCGGGCCGGGGACGTTGGAGATGGTGATGTTGAACACCGGCTTCGCGCGGCCGCCGAGGCCCGTCAGTAGCTGCAGCGTGTATGGACCCATGATCATCATCGTGTACTGGGTCAGCGCCGATTTCGGCATCGCCTGCAGGTGTTCCTTGGCGCGGGCGGTGGAGGCCTTGATCGCGGCAAGCCGGGCCAGCGGGTCGGCGATGTCGGTGGCGAGTGTGGCCATGATGAAGCTGATCGCGTTGCCGGTGGATTGATCATCGGCCGGCCGCACGTTGACCGGAATGCCGGCGGTTAGCGGTGCTTTCGGCAACTGATCCAGTTCGCCGAGGAAGCGGCGCAGTGCGGTGGCGCAGAGGTACAGCACGATGTCGTTCAGCGAGCAGTCCGCCTTCGCGGCCAGCGCTTTCAACTCGGCGAGGTCGTACTGCTGGGTTGCGAAGCGGCGGGCCTGATTGACGCGGCCATTGAGCACGGACTTCGGCCCCATGAACGGGCCGACCAAGGCGTCGCCCGGCGTGCGCTTGGCGCGGCGCAGGCGGCGCAGCGCGGCGATCAGCGCAGACGCGCTCTTGGCCTTCGCACCGAACTGCTCCTTCACCACCTGCAGCGGGTTGGCGGCCGGCGCGCTGCTCACCTTCTCGCGGCGGGTCTTTTCCGGCGGCGGCACGCGCCACGGGGCGACCATGTTGCGGGCCTCCGGGTCGGGCGAGAACACGCGCGACATCATCCGCGCCCCAGACACGCCATCGACCAGCGAGTGGTGGATCTTGGTGTACAGCGCGACGCGGTTGCCTTCCAGCCCTTCGATCATCGTGCACTCCCAGGGCGGGCGGCTCAGGTCGAGTTGGGTGGAGTGCAGCAGCGACACCAGCACGCCGAGTTCGCGCTCGCCGCCGGGGCGGGGCAGCGACAGGTGGCGGAAGTGGTAGTCCATGTCGACGTTGCCGTCCTCGATCCACACCGGCAGCGCGCGGCCGCCGCGCAGCTTGAGGTTCCACGGCTCCTGCAGGTCCTTGCTGGCCTTGGCGCGGGCCACGAGGTCCAACACGAAGTCTTCGGGCGCGTCCGGCGGCAGCGAGAAGATCTGCATCTGCGCGACGTGCATCGGCGTGTCGCGGGATTCCACCTGCAGCCATGAGGCATCGAGCGGGTTGAGCTTTTTCATCGCAGCGTTCTCCTCGTGTGCTTGTCGTTATGGCCGCACTCTAGCCGGAGCCATCGCGTCCGGGGGCCATCCCTGCTGCTGTCGGCCGCCCGCTTGTCGCATCATCGGGTCCTGACCGGCCGCGTCACGTTCGCGGCCGGCATCCCTGCGACGAGGAAGAAACGCGATGAGCACTCCGCTTGATGTCCTGATCATCGGTGCCGGCATCTCCGGCATCGGCATGGCCTGCCACCTGCAGCGCGAAAGCCCGGGCACCCGCTTCGCGGTGCTGGACCGCCGCGCGCGCATCGGCGGCACCTGGGACCTGTTCCGCTATCCCGGCGTGCGCTCGGATTCCGACATGTTCACCTTCGGCTACAGCTTCCGGCCCTGGCACGCGTTCAAGGTGCTGGCCGATGGCGCGTCGATCCGCAGCTACCTGACCGACACCGCGCGCGAATATGACGTCGAACGGCACATCCGCTTCGGCCAGAAGATCCTGCGCGCCGAGTTTTCCACCGCCACCAACCTGTGGACGGTCACCGCGCTCGATGAAGCCACCGGCCAGGAGCAGCGCCACCAGGGCCGGGTGCTGGTCAACTGCACCGGCTACTACAACTACGACCGCGGCCACGACCCCGATTTCCCCGGTCAGGAAGCGTTCAAGGGCCAGCGCATCCACCCGCAGTTCTGGCCGGAAAACCTCGACTACGCCGGCAAGCGCGTGGTGGTGATCGGCTCCGGCGCCACCGCGATGACGGTGGTGCCGGCGATGGCCGAAACCGCTGCCAAGGTGACGATGGTGCAGCGTTCGCCCACCTATGTGTTCTCGATTCCGGGTACCGACAAGATCGCCGAGGCGATGACCCGCGTGATGCCGAAGAAGTGGGCCTTCGCGCTGACCCGGGCGCGCAATCTGGCCCTGCTGCGGCTGATGTACTTCGGCTCGCTGCGCTATCCGGAAATGGCCAAGAAGCTGTACATCGGCAGCGTTCGCAAGGCGCTCGGCGAACAGGCCGACATGCGCAACTGGACGCCGCGCTACAACCCCTGGGACGAGCGTCTGTGCGCGGTGCCGGACGGCGATCTGTTCAAGGCGATCCGGGCCGGCCGCGCCGACGTGATCACCGCCGGCATCACGCGCTTCACCGAAGGCGGCCTGCAACTCGATGACGGCCGCGAGATTCCGGCCGACATCATCGTCACCGCCACCGGGCTGGACGTGCGCGTGTTCGGCAACATCACGGTGGCGGTCGATGGCCAGACCATCAACCCGGCCGAGCGGCTCACCTACAAGGCCACGCTGCTGGAAGGCATCCCGAACTGCGCCTGGATCGTCGGCTACATCAACGCGCCGTGGACACTGAAGGCCGATATCGCCGCGCAGTACATCTGCCGGCTGGTCAACCACCTGAAGACCAGCGGCAGCAGCCGCTTCGTCGCTCACGCGCCGCCCGGCGAGATGGTGGACGACACCGTGTTCGGCGGGCTCAAGTCCAACTATGTCAAGCGCGCCGCCAGCACGCTGCCGCGCCAGGGCCGCAGCGGCCCGTGGCGGGTGGAGCACGACTACCGGCGCGACAAGCCGATCCTGCTCGAAGCGCCGGTGGACGACGGCGTGCTGCAGTTCGTGCCCGAAACGGCGGCCGCCCGCTCGCCCGGCAGGCCGGTGCAGGCCGCCGCCGCCTGATCCGCAGGCCCCGTCGCCGCGCCGTTGTCAATCTTGGCGCGGCGCGGGCATGGCGCTATGGTCGCGGCCCGTTTCCTGTCCCCGCCTGCGCATGACCTCTGCTGCTGCCGCCACCGCCGAACGCATCCGTCGCGACATCCTCAACCTGATCGCCGTCGAGATCGGCGCCCAGCCGCGCCAGGTCGCGGCAGCCGTGGATCTGCTCGACGAAGGCGCGACGGTGCCGTTCATCTCGCGCTATCGCAAGGAAGTGACCGGCGGGCTGGACGACACCCAGCTGCGCACCCTGGAAGAGCGGCTCGGCTACCTGCGCGAACTGGAAGACCGCCGCGCGGCGGTGCTGGAATCGATCCGCAGCCAGGACAAGCTGACCGACGAGCTGGAAGCGAAGATCAACGCCGCGACGACCAAGGCCGAGGTCGAGGACCTGTATCTGCCGTACAAGCAGAAGCGCCGCACGCGCGGCGAAATCGCCCGTGAACG
>CAYPJK010000091.1:6876-8540 GCA_964411025.1 uncultured Nevskia sp. | reverse complement strand
CCGTGGCATCGGGTGATCAACGCCTGCGGGCAGATTTCCTTGCCCGCCTTCAGCGACGCCCATCGGGAACAGAAACGACGCCTGCGCGCCGAAGGCGTGGTGTTCGAGCACGATCGAGTCAGCCTGCGTCGCTTCGGCTGGCAGGCTGCCGGCAGCGAATCGCCGCTGATCGACTGAACGATGATCGCCTTGCCTAGCGCACAGCCCGCCGTCTTGGCTTGCAGCCAGCGACATCCGGAGACTGCCGGGTTATCGCCGGCACTGCAGCGGCCCAGCCCGCCGAATTCCGACAAGTTTCCCGCGTTAAACCGACGGCGCAGCACGCCGTGATCGCGAAATGACGGCCGCAGCCCAGCTCGGCGGGATGACAGTACAGCACGGTCCAAAGCGCCGGCCGACGAGAGGTCGCGTGTTGGAAGTCGCCACTCATGCGTCGCGTCAAGCCCCGGATAACTTGCCAAAATGTTGGTTTTGTGAACTTGTCGTCGATCGCGGCGCGCTAGTGCACTTTTGTTCCTGTGACAGCCTGCGGGGACTTCGTATACTTGCTGCACCGCAGCGACCACGCCGCCGTTTTTCTGACGCTGCCTTCGCGACCATCTGCTGAAGCCGTGCCGGAAATTCCCATTCTGACCAACGCCTTGCGCTTAGGAACTTAGGGTGTGGCGCGAAATATGCAACCGACGGAGAAGCGACGTGACTTGCTCGAAGCGGCGCAAGATGCTCCGCCGACCTCATCGCCAACGTCGTAACTTGATTACTTTCGCGCGCTCTGCGGAGCGCGATCGATCCGGACAACCAGGGAGTCAACAGTGCAAATCAGCATTTTCGGAATGGGCTATGTCGGTGCCGTCTGCGCGGCGTGCCTGTCGGACTATGGCCATGACGTCATCGGTGTCGACGTGTCCGCGCTGAAGGTCAAGCTGATCAATTCCGGCCAGTCGCCGATCGTCGAGCCGGGCCTCGGCGAACTGCTGGCCAAGGGCGTCGCCGCCGGCAAGCTCAAGGCCACCACCGATACGGAAGAAGCGATCCTCGGCTCTTCGCTGACGATGATCTGCGTCGGTACGCCGAGCAAGCGCAACGGCGACCTCGATCTGCGCTACGTCGATCAGGTGTGCCGCGAAATCGGCGCCGTGCTGAAGACCAAGGCCGCGCGCCACACGGTGGTGGTCCGCAGCACGGTGCTGCCGGGCACGGTCAAGAACGTCGTCATCCCGGCGCTTGAGCAGTCGTCCGGCAAGAAGGCCGGCGTCGACTTCGGCGTGGCGGTGAATCCGGAATTCCTGCGCGAAAGCACCGCGATCGCAGACTACCGCGAACCGCCGATGACGGTCATCGGCGAACTCGACGCGGCCTCGGGTGAAGGCTTGGCCGAGATCTACTCGGTGCTGCCGGCGCCGGTGTTCCGCCGCCCGGTCGAAGTGGCAGAAATGGTCAAGTACACCTGCAACGTCTGGCACGCCACCAAGGTCACCTTCGCCAACGAGATCGGCAACATCGCCAAGGCATGCGGCGTCGACGGTCGCGAAGTGATGAAGCTGATCTGCGAGGACGACAAGCTGAATCTGTCGGCTTACTACATGAAGCCGGGCTTTGCTTTCGGCGGCTCCTGCCTGCCGAAGGACCTGCGTGCGCTGAACTATCGTTCGACGCAGGTCGAG
>CAYPJK010000091.1:0-6866 GCA_964411025.1 uncultured Nevskia sp. | reverse complement strand
GTCGAATCGGACAACCCGATGCTGGCCTCGATCATGCGCAGCAACGCCGCCCAGGTCGAGCGTGCGTACAACCTAATCGCCGGCTTCGGCAAGCGCAACGTCGCCCTGCTGGGTCTGGCTTTCAAGTCCGGCACGGATGACCTCCGAGAAAGTCCGCTGGTCGACCTCGCCGAGATGCTGATCGGCAAGGGCTATTCGCTGAAGATCTTCGACCGCAACGTCGACCATGCACGGGTGATGGGCACCAACAAGGACTACATCGACTCGAAGATCCCGCACGTCTCGAAGCTGCTGACCTCGAGCCTCGCAGACGTCGTCGACAGCGCCGAGGTCATCGTGCTGGGCAACAAGGACCCGGAATTCGCCGATGTGGTGTCCAAGCTGAAGCCCGGCGTGAAGCTGGTCGACCTCGTCGGCTTCATGCAGACGACGTCGACGGCGGACGCGCAGGGCATCTGCTGGTAAGTTCGTTGCCCGCCGTTCCCGCGAGTCCGTCATGAGCCAGTCCAGTCCGGCTGACGCCCTGCAGTCAGATTCCTCGTGGCAGTCCCTGTTCCGCGACATCGCGGGATGGTTGCTGCTGTTCGCGGGGATCGGCGGATTGGCGCTGTTGCTGCCCGGCTTCACGTTTGATTCGACCGAGTCGCACTTCCTGATCGCGGTCGGCGTCGTGGGGCTGTGGCGGTATGCGCTGCGCGCCGTGCACTTCGTGCGCGCGATGTGGTTCCTGTACGTCGCCTACCCGCGGATGCGCGAGCGTGCGGTGAAGGCTGGCGCGGCGTCGGATCCATCGCACGCCTACTTCATGGTCACCAGCTTCCGGATCGACGTCGAAACGACGGCTCGGGTGTATCGCGCGATCCTGGAGCAGGCCATCGAATGCGGTTACCGCAGTACTGTGGTTGCCTCCATCGTCGAATACGGTGACGAGTTGTTGATGCGGGCGCTTTGGGAGACCTATCAGCCGCCCGAGCGCGTCTCGCTGAAGATCGTCCGCATCCCCGGTACCGGCAAACGCGATGGCCTGGCGCATGGCTTCCGCGCCATCGCACGCGACTGCCCCGATCACCGTGCGCTCGTTGCAGTAATCGACGGGGATTCCGTGCTCGTCCCGGGCATGATGCGTAAATGCGCGCAGATGTTTCATCAGCTGCCGGACGTGGGCGCGATGACCACCAACGAGTTCTGCACAGTGCTCGGCTCGAAGCTGATGAGCGAGTGGCACAAGCTGCGCTTCGCGGAACGTCATCTGAACATGTGCTCGATGGCGCTGAGCCGCCGCGTGCTGACGCTCACCGGCCGTATGTCGGTCTTCCGCGCCCAGATCGTCACTCAGCACTCGTTCATCTCGGACGTCGAGAATGACTCGATCCTGCATTGGCGCCTTGGTCGCGTGAAGTTCTTGACCGGTGACGACAAATCGTCGTGGTACAGCGTCGTCAAGCACGGCTGGCGCACGTTCTATCTGCCGGATGCAGCGATCGAGACCATCGAGCATCCGCCCAATCCGAGCCTGTGGAAGAGCAGCCGCACATTGATGTTCCGCTGGTACGGCAACTCGCTGCGCCAGAACGGTCGCGCCCGCGAACTCGGGCCGGCCCGGCTCGGCTGGTTCACTTACTACGTGCTGCAGGATCAGCGAGTGCAGATGTGGACCGGCCTGCTCGGCCTGCTGGCCTCGCTGCTGGCCAGCATCCACTTCAACTTCAACTACCTGATTGCCTTCCTGGTCTGGATCGCGATCACTCGCTGCCTGATGTGCGTGATGCTAATGGTGGCCGGCCACCGAGTGGGACCGATGTATCCACCATTGATGTACTACAACCAGATTCTCGGATCGGTCATCAAGATCATTGTCTTCTTTTTCCCTGATCGCCAATCCTGGACGCGCCAGAAGACCACGCTGACCAAGCACCTTGATCCGTTCCACGCCCGTTTCAACACGTTGTCGTCGAGGGTGATGCTGTTCTCCGCCTGCAGCGTGTTCGCGGCTGTGGTGATCACAATCGCAACCTTCAAGTCGTCGTTCGGCTGATCCCAGCCCCTCTTTCTCGTCACGGAAACACTTGCATGGCTCAATCCAGCCCCTCGCGGATCGTTCACGAATCCGAAGCGCAACGTCAGTTCGTCAGAGTCAAGCTGCCGGCGACGATCCAGTTCACTGCTGACGGCACCCGCAAGCAGTTTTCGCTGCATGACATCTCAGCTGGTGGCTTCAGCTTCGATCCTGGACAGGCTTCGTTCAAAGTCGGAGCGGTGTTCACCGGCCACGTGGTGCTGAATGTCGATTCGGTCGGCTTCACGATCCCGGTGACCTTCGAGGTCCGCACGGTAGATGCCCAGACTGGCCGCGTCGGCTGCTTTTTCCAGGAACTGGGCATCAAGGAAGTCTCCGCGCTGCGACAGGTCATCACCTCATTTCTCGGTGGTGAACTGGTCAGCACAGGCGAGATGCTGACCACGCTGTCGCGCGAGAACTTCGTGCGGGCACGCAGCGCCGGCGGCGGTCTTGGCGCGGCAGGGAAACTGCGGGCTGTCATCGGCACCACGATCGCGCTGGCCATTGGCATCGTCGCGTTCAGCTACGCGGCCATCCGTCTCTACGATCTGGTCTTCGTGACGCACGCAACGGCAGCCAAAGTCGCAGCGACGACATTCACCATCAACATGCCACGTGACGGCACGTTCTTCCCGCTCGTGAAGGAAGGTGGGTCGATCAAGAAAGGGCAACCGGTCGGTCAGTTCGAAACCGCCCTGCTGCAGGTCGTTGAAGGGGTTTCCGGCTCATTCAAGCTGTCAGCGCAGCAGCTCACGGAATTGATCGGACAACAGTTGCGCGGCTCGATCACCAGTCCCTGCGACTGCATCGTCCAGAAAGCGGATGCCGTCGGCGGGCAGTATGTGCTGCGTAACCAGGCGGTGATGGAACTGGTGCCGGAAGGCACGCAGCCCTATGTCCTTGCGCGCTTCCACTACGATCAGATGAAGCAGTTGCCCATCGGCCGTGAAGTGGTGATCCGCGTCAACGGCTCGGCCACCACGATAACGGGCAAGGTCACCAACTTGCGCGTGCTCCCGGCTCCGACCATTGACAGCAATGGCCTCAACGATCTGAACGGTCTGGATACCAGTGCAGCCATTACGGACATCATCGTCGTGATCACCCCGGATGAGGCACTGGAAACATCGCGCATCGATCAGCCGGTTGAGATCTTCGTGGATCCGCTGCACCAGTTCTTCCGGTGATGGTCTGATGCGTCTCGTCGCAACAGCTGGCGTCTCCGCCTTACTCGCGTTAGCCACCGGCTGTTCGGCGGTAGACGTGAAAACGGGCATTCCGGTGCTGACCAAGGGCGGCACCGGAATCCTGATCGATGAGGCGCGTGGCCTGCCTGATCTCGAACGTGGCAAGCAGGCCCGTATATCCGGCAATCCCGATGCCGCGCTGAAGGACCTGCTGCCGCTTGCCGAGCAAGGCTACCCGGATGCGATGGTGCAACTCGCCGGCCTGTACATGGATCGCGGGACCGTCGCAAGTCTTGATGATGCCGAACGGTGGTACCGAAAAGCGCGGCAGTCGATCCCTGAAGCGGGTCTGTCGCTTGCCAGCCTGTTGATCAGCCGCGGTGAGCGTACCCTGCTGCCGGAAATTGACGCACTGATCCACGATGCAGATCGGCGCAGCAACCCGGAAGCCGACAGCGTCCGCCTGAAACGTTTGATGCAGTTTCCGGATCTAGACGTCGGCGGGGTGGGTGACAAGATCGCGACGCGGGCGCTGCAGTCCGATGTTCCGGAAGTGCAGGTTCAGGCGCTGATCTACTACCGGCAAAACATTGCCCGCGAGGGCTATGCCGTTGCGCTTGAGGACAACTGCAAAGCCTTGCTCGCCGTCGACCCGGCCTGCTACATCGATCTTGCCCATTTCTATCGTTATCGCGGCGAACGCGATCGTCTGAACAAGCTGGTCGATGAAGCACTCGCTGTTTTCAAGGCTGGAGCTGGCAGCGTCAATCGTACCGAGTCAGCCCGTCTGTACCGTGAAGCGATCGATTACGGTTCGCTGTCCGGGCGGCTGGCGGCGGCCATGGTCGATGAAATGACCGACGAGGATGATGATCCTGCCGAGCGGACTTCAGGCCTGATTCAAGACGTGCAGGACGATGAAGCTACCGAAGAATTGGTTTCAGCGCCGCTGACGGCTGAAGTGGTTGCCGAACGAACCGGCGCAGCTTCAGCAACTCCGGGACAACCCAGCGCGACCCAGATCGTCGAATTGGCGGACAAAGTGCTCCGCTGGATGTTGACCCGCGACGAAGGTTTCCGGGCAGAAGCAGCGATCGTAGCCGTGCGCTACCCATTCTTGCTGCCGGAACTCGATCTTGAGGCGACGCTGCGATCCACTGCCGAAGCTGGTGATCCTGCTGCCATCCAGGCCTTGGCCAACCTGCTGTTTAACGGTCAGCGTGGAATCCGCAAACCGTACGAGGCAGTCGAGTTGTACAAGAAGTGCCTTACCTTTACCGAAACCAAAACGCGTGCCGAGATGTCACTGGGCCGCGTATACCAGCTGGGTATCCTCGGCAATCCCGATCCCGCGTCGGCGCTGGACTATTACCTTCGTGCCGGGCGTTCTGGCTCAGTGCAGGCGTACATCGGTCTTTCGCGCATGTTCAGCGGCGTTCCAGGCATCCGGCCGAATCGTGTCAATGCCTATGTGTTCGCCCGCCGTGCCCAGGATGGCGGACGTTCGCTGCTGTATCGCGTACGCAAGCTGAAGCTGCTGACAACCCTGCCGGTCACGATTGACTCGGCGGAAATGTTCGACATCGAGAAAACCACCCTGCTCGACTACCTTAATGGCGAGATGACACCGAAGGAACGTGATCAAGCCAAGGCCCTGTACGAAGCGGAAAAAGCCTTCCAGCCCGTGCTGCGTCAGCCAGTTCCGCCGGATATTTATATGAAAGGACGTGCGTCATGATGAGACAGCCCTTGTTGTCGGTTGCGGCAGCTGGTGTGCTGGTCACAACAAGTACCCCATCAGTTGCCGCCGTCGAGGTCGGCACCGCGCTTCGTACGTCGATCGGCGCGCAAGCTGACGGCGAGCGCGACCTCGGCTTGGGTAACCAGTCCAGCAACGAGATTCTGTACGTCAATCTGGCGCCACGGCTGTCGATCGAATTCAATCGTAACTGGGTGTTCTACCTGCGCGGACGCGCCTTCGTCCCGACTGGCGACGTGCTCGACACGGACGAAGGGCAAACGACGCTATCCCGGGAAATCAAGAGCTTCGTCAAACTCGATGAAGCGTGGCTGCGCTTCGGTGGTTTTACGAGCTATCCAGGAGAGTCGGTGCGTATTGGCCACCAGTTCATTCGTGAGAATGAGCGGAGTTACGTTGGCCGCGACGTAGATGCTTTGTACTGGGTGTTCAACACCACGCGTGTCCAGTCGAGCCTGGGCATCCTGTATCAGTTCAATGCCTATCGTTCGGATGGGATCGATCTGCCGCTCGATCAACGCAAGCGCGTCTATGGCTACGGAAATGTGTCGACGGACTGGTACCCCGAGCATCAGGTTGGGTTCCGCGGGCTGCATGCACGTGACGTTGGCGGCTTGCAGCAGCCCGGTCAGCCGATCAATCAGGAAACCAAACTCGAAGAAGTTAACCTCACATGGCTGGGTGTGTATTTCAGCAACGGCTATCTGAATCCGCGCAAGCCTAACACCGTCAAGTATTGGGCAGATGCAACCTACTTGGTGGGTAGTTCGCTGAATACAACAGTGAACCCGAACCAGATGGTGGCGGGTTTCAACAAGCAATCCGTGAGTGCGGTGGCCAGCACTGTAGGCGTGCGGTGGCGGCCAGGCGTATTGCCTCTGCTGATCGGCGCTGAATACGCTTACAGCGGAGGCGGAACGCAGAGTCAGTACCGGCAGAGCGGCCTTCAGAGCAACGCAACACCGTTTACCGGTATCACGACCTCCACTTATCGCTATAACGAAGCGCTGAGGGCTCAGTTAGGCAATCTGCGAGTGGCGACACTCTACGGGTCGTATAGCCTGCCCAACGACGAAATCTCGTTGATCGTCCAGAAATTCAACAAGGACGACCGCTACGTTGGCATTCTGAGCAACAACGTGTCCGCCGCGACGGGCCCTTCGACCGACATTGGCTATGGCGTCGATATCGTCGCCAGCCATTACTTGCCGACCTTCGGCGTGCTCAAGAATCTGTACGAAGACGACGATAGCGTCAGCGAAGATCCGCGGTCCGCGATCCGTCTGCGCGCCTCGATCTTCAATCCCGGCAAAGCATATGCGGCGGGTGCAAACATTAACTATCGCGTCATTCTCGAGGCGTCCTTGTGGGTGTTCTGAAGCACCACTTCGCTCGGCTGTGCGTTTGCTTGAGCTTATCGATGCTGCTGGTGACGGCCGTCAGCGTTGTGCCGGCACGTGCACAGGACGCTGGCGACGATGCGCTCGCGCGTTCGCTCAACGATGAGTCGTTTGGCAACGACAGCGCCGAGGAAGGTAACGCTGCGGTGGTGCCACAGACGGACGACGAGATCCTGAACGGCTACACGTTGACCGCCGCCGAACCTGCTCAGGTTCCAACATTCGCGGCACCGAAGCTTCCGAGCGTGGCTGAGTACAGCTATGAAGCGGTGCGTCGTAAAGTCGGCAAGCCAGGCAGTGTCAAGATCGTCGTCGGCTCGCTGTTGAACGAGCCGGGGTTCCGTCCACTCACATCGAATGCGTCGGTGGGTCTTGCCGAATTTTCAAAGCGGCAGGGCGGCGGGGTACGCGCAATTTATGTCGACGACGGCGTCGCTACGCTGAAAGATATTGCTCGCTCG
>CAYPJK010000090.1:2741-8567 GCA_964411025.1 uncultured Nevskia sp. | reverse complement strand
ACGAGGCCGGGATGAAGGTGGCCTTCATCATTCCGCCGCCACCGGCCTCGGCCAGATACATCCGTTCGTTGTAGCTGCCGTACAGCACCATCGGCGGCTTCTCGCGGATCAGGCGCCGTACCGCGTCGTTGTCGGTCTTGGCACCGGCGATACGCGACACCGCGAAGTTGCAGGGCATGCCCATTTCATCTTCGAGGAAATGGCGCACACCGCGGGCGTAGGTGTCGTTGGCGACAATCGCGAAGCTGGCCGTGCCGTAGAAGTCCTGGGTCACCGAACGCCACAGGTCCCAGATCGGCTTGATCGTGGTGTGCTTTTCGCGCTCGATGAACGGCTCCGGATCGAGCCCCAGCAGTTCGCCGAGCTTGCGCAGGAACTTGGTCGTCGAATGGAGTCCGATCGGCGCCTGCAGGTACGGCCGCTCCAGCGATTCGCAGAGCAGGCGACCGAATTCGCGGTACATGCAGATGTTGACGTCGGCGTTGATCAGCTTCGGCACGTCCGCCAGATGGCTGCCGAGCGGAAACGCCAGGTTGACCTCTGCCCCGATGCCTTCGACCAGCCGCCGTATCTCGGCGAGGTCGCTCGGCATGTTGAAGGTCCCGTAAGCCGGACCAATGATATTGACTCGGGGCTTCTCGCCATCCTTGCGGGCTTTGCGCTCGGGGACCTTCTTCAGCCCGTACTGCGTCCACAGCCAGTTCATCGACCGGTTGGCGCACTGCCACTGGTCTTCATCGATGGTGCGCGGCAGAAAGCGCAGCAGTCCGGTGCCTTCCGGCGTGACGCCGCCGCCGATCATCTCGGCGATCGAGCCGGTCACCACCACCGCCGGCATGTCCGGATCGAGCGCGGCATGGGCCCGCTTCATCGAACCTTCGGTGCCTTCGCGGCCGAGCTGCTCTTCGGCAAGCCCGGTGACGACGATCGGCAACTCGTGCGGCGGCAGCGCGTCGGTGTAATGCAGCACGGACGTGACCGGCAGGTTCTCGCAGCCGACCGGGCCATCGATGACCACCTGCAAGCCCTTGATCGCCGTGAACACGTACACGGCGCCCCAGTAGCCCCCCGCACGGTCATGATCGAGCACGAGCATCAGATCGGCTCCTCGACCTTCGATGCCTTGCGCGCCTTCTCCATCTTCTTCGCGTACGCCGCGCGAAACTCCGGGCGCAGCTTCGGCCGGTCTTCCCAGACGCCGGCGGTGTCGCCGTGACCGACGCCTTCGAAAAACGCGTCCATCGCCAGAAAGCGATCGCGGTTGCCGAGCGCGGCATTGATCACCGTCGCCAGCGAACCGGCACCGGCGGGGCCCATCAGCGGACGGGCTGAAATCAGGTTGGTGAAGTACAGCCCGGGCGTCTTGCGCTCCTTGGCGTACTGCACAACCGGCGTGGTGCCGATGGCCACGTCCGGCCGGAATTCATCGAATGCCTCAAGGTCCTGCTCCAGCGAAGCGCGGTACTGCACGTGCACGCCTTTCGCCTGCAGCCAGTCGCGGTCGGGATCGCTCCACGGCGTTTGCGGACAGGCGGTGCCGACATATCGCAGGTCGGCTCCACTCTCGACCAGCAGCCGCGCCACCAGCAGTTCCGAGCCTTCATAGCCGGACATCGTGATTCGGCCCTTGATCGGCGCGGCTGCCAGCGCGGCCTTGATGACCGGCAGGAAGCGGTTTCTGGCGGCGTCGATGAGCGTCTGGCTGACGTTGGTAGCCTGCCCGATCGCCTGCAGCCAGGCGTCGGTGCCGTCGTGGCCGACCGGGGCCGAGGCCACGACCTTGCGGCCCGCCGCGTGGAATTCGCGGACGCTGGCGGTATAGAACGGGTGGATCGCCGCGACCGCCGCGCAGTCCAGCGCCGAATAGAGTTCGCGCCATTCGCGGGTCGGCACGACCGGGCCGGCGGCCAGACCCATCGGCTCCAGCATCATGCCGATGATCACCGGGTCCGCCGGGAACATTTCGCCCAGCAGGGTGATCGTCGGCTTGGTGCCGAGCCCGCTGCGGGGTGCCGCCACCGGGCCGGCCTCGGCCTCGCTGCGGGCATATTTCAGCATCGCTGCAGCCAGCACGTCCTTGGCTTCGGCATGGGTGGGCACGCCGAAGCCCGGCACGTCGATGCCGATCACGCGAACGCCGTTGATCTCCTTCGGCAGAATCTGCAGCGGCACGCCGCTCGCCGTCGGCACGCAGAGATTGATGATCACCACGGCGTCGTACAGCGACGGATCGGCGAGCTTGAACACCGCTTCGCGGATGTCCTCGAACAGCTTGCCGGTGACCAGGGTTTCCGAATTGAACGGCACATAGCCGACCGTGCGCCGCGCCCCGTAGAAGTGGCTGGTGAAGGTCAGGCCATAGACGCAGCAGGCCGAACCGCTGAGCACCGTGGCCGTGCGCCGCATGCGCAGGCCGACGCGCAGGGAGCCGAAGGCCGGGCACATCGACTGCGGCTGGTCGTGCGGGCCGGCGTCCTTCTTGAGGGGATAGTCCTTCGCGTACTGCTCCAGCGTCACGGTCTTGCCGGCCGCCTTGGCTGCCTCGGCCATCCTTGCCTTGCCGGAATGGCAGCCGAGGCCGTCGCTGCCCAGCGCCTGCGGGTTGTCGAGCATCGGAGCATCGTCGGCCATGGCGCGCGGCGTCCGTCTAGACGTGGTCGTAGATGACTTCGAGCGAGGTCTTGACGACCTCGGTCTTGCCGCACATGTCGAACTCGGTTGCCGGTTCGAGCACGTAGTCACGGCCGGTCGAGTGGGCCGAGAACAAGCCGAGCAGGCCGTCCTGCGACAGCGGCGTCGGCCGCATCGGAATGCTGGTGTGCACGTTCTCGGCGAGTTCCGCGAACATCGGCCCCCACTGGCCGCCGGGCCGGCCGACGATCTCGTAGTTGGCGCTCTTGCGGCGGATGTCCTCGTTGGCCGGAATCGTTGCCAGCACCGGAATGCCGACTGCGCTGGCAAAGGCGGCCGCCTCGCCGGTGCCGTCATCGCGGTTGATGACCATGCCGGCCACGCCGACATTGCCACCCAGTTTGCGGAAGTACTCGACCGCCGAGCAGACGTTGTTGGCGACGTACAGGCTCTGTAGATCGTTGCTGCCGACGACGATGACCTTCTGGCACATGTCGCGGGCGATCGGCAGGCCGAAGCCGCCGCAGACCACGTCGCCGAGGAAATCGAGCAGCACGTAGTCGAAGCCCCACTCGTGGAAGCCGAGCTTCTCGAGCGTTTCGAAGCCGTGGATGATGCCGCGACCGCCACAGCCGCGGCCGACTTCCGGCCCGCCGAGCTCCATCGCGAACACGCCGTCGCGCTTGAAGCAGACGTCGCCGATCTTCACTTCCTCGCCGGCCAGCTTCTTCTTCGAGCTGGTCTCGATGATCGTCGGGCAGGCCTTTCCGCCGAACAGCAGCGAGGTGGTGTCGGACTTCGGATCGCAGCCAATCAGCAGGACCTTCTTGCCCTGCTGCGCCATCATGTAACTGAGGTTGGCCAGCGTGAAGCTCTTGCCGATGCCGCCCTTGCCGTAGATCGCGATGATCTGCGTCTCCTTGGTCACCGGGCCGGTGTGGACCGCCTCCGGTTCCTTCGCGGCTTCGCTGCGCAGGTAGTCGGTGAGCTGGCTCAGCGGAATGGCGGAAACGCCATCGTCAGGTGCGCTCATTGCGGCGTGCTCCAGTCGAGAATCATCTTCAGGCAGGCGGGATCGCCGAACGCCGTGCGGTAGGCGCTGTCCGCGCGGGCCGCCGGCTGCCGATGGGTGATGAGGTTGGCCAGTGACAGGCGGCCGGATTCGGCGAGCTGCTTCGCGGCCATCACGTCCTGCTGCTGCCATTGGGCCGCGACGCGGATCCGCGCCTCGCGCATGAACGCCGGCGGAAACGCGAACGCCAGACGCTCGCTGTAGAACCCGGCAAGCACCACTTCGCCGCCGGGGGCCAGGCGGGCGATCAGCGTGTCGAGCAGGCTGGCGTCGCCGGAAACATCGCAGATGGTCAGGTAATCGCGACGCGGGTCGGCCGCGGGATCGATCACCGGATAGCCGAGCGCGCCATCGATGCGATCGGCATTGGTTTCCCAGACCGTTGGCGCGGCGCCGCCGAGCGCCAGCGTCATGCGCGCCAGCAGGCGGCCGAGCACGCCGTGGCCGACGATCAGGTCCGGCAGCCGGGAACGCCGACTGACCAGCGCGTGATGCGCGGTCGCCGCCAGTGCCAGCAGGGTCGCATCGACGCCGAGATGTTCGGCGACCACGATCGCCCGGGTGGCCGGCACCACCACGGTCTGCGCAGCGCCGCCGAACAGGCCGCGCACGTCGCCGAAGCAGCGGGCACCGGGGACGAACACCAGGTCGCCCACTTTCGCGCTCGCCGCAGGGCCGGCGGCCCGAACCCGGCCCACGGATTCGTAGCCCGGTACCAGCGGGTAGCCCATTCCGGGGAAATCCGGCATCCGGCCCGTCCATAGCAGGCGTTCGGTGCCGGTCGAGATGCCGCTCCAGCAGATATCGACCACCACATCCTCGGCGCAGGGCTCCGCCAGCGTCAGGCGGGTCAGCGCCAGACGTTCGGGCTGCTCGAAGACAACTGCGATGGTGTCGATGCCCGTTCCTCCGGTGCGTTCAAGCGGATGGTCGAGTCCGTTGGTCGGACTTCTGTTGCTGATGTTAGTTTAGTCTGACAGTTAAAACTGTCAATCTAAATTTACTGTTTGAGTGAAAATAACAGTCCGGGATTCATGACGAACAGGACGCGGCGTCGGCGACCACCACCGAGGTCTGCATCGGCATCGCCGTCGGAATCAGGCGCGGCCGGGTGAAGCCCGCCGCCAGCAGCAGTTCGCCGATCCGTTCAGGCGTTCTGGGCCGGCCACGGCCCATGGCCAGCAGGTAGAAGCCGAAATAGGCGTCGCCGACCGATTCCGCGCCGGGCGTCGCCGACATCGGTTCGGCCACCAGCACCCGGCCGTCGGCCGGCAGCGCAGCGCGGGCTGCCTGCAGCACGGTCATCACCGAAGCATCGTCGTGGTCGTGCAGCACCCGGATCAGGGTCACCAGATCTGCGCCAAGCGGCAGCGGATCACGCAGGAAGCTGCCGCCGATCGCCACGGTGCGCGTGCCGAGGCCGTGAGCGGCGAAACGGGCGGCCGCCCGTTCGGCGACGGGCGGCAGATCGAACAGGAAACCGTCGAGATGCGGCCAGCGGGTCGCCACCGCCGACAGGAACGTGCCATCGCCACCGCCGACATCGAGCACCCGGCGGTGCCGGCGCATCGACCAGGCATCGAGCACTTCGCTGGCGATCAGGCTCTGCGAGGCCGACATCAGCTGGCTGTAGGCGGCGATCCGCTCCGGCGCAAAGCCGGTGCCCGAACGGTTCGCGCAGTACGGCCAGTAACGCGCCAGTTCGCCGTCGGCACGGGCGCCGTCGCGCAGCAGCGCCACCGGGTCGCGCAGGTCGGCGTAGAACAGTGCGTGATGCTCGATCAGCGCCGCGATGCCCGGATCGCCGGCAATCGGCGCGCCAACGCTGCCGAGCTGCAGGCGGCCGTCGCGGCAGCGCGCCAGCAGTTGCAGTGCAATCGCGGCATCTAGCAGACGCTGCAAGCCCTCGGCCGGCAGCCCGATGCGCTGGCGCAGCGCTTCCTCCGAAAGCGGCCCTGCGGACAGCGTGCCCAGCACCGCTGCCAACGCCTCCCACGTGTCGGCATCGGCGCCGAAACGAGCGGCTTGAAGCCGCCGCTCAAGGTGACGTGCAAGCCGATCTGCACAGGAGCGGGAGAGGGCGTTATCGAGAGGCGCTTCGCTTCTGCTTCGACGCCGTGGTG
>CAYPJK010000090.1:0-2731 GCA_964411025.1 uncultured Nevskia sp. | reverse complement strand
GCAGCACCTGCGAATAGCCGAAGCCGGACACCAGGTCGAACACCGCTTTCGCGCGACGCCGGGCCGTTGGCCGGGTCAGCGGGAAGCGCGCCGCGAAACGGCGGAAGCGCGGGCTGGCGATCGCCGCATTGGTTGCCGCCTGCAGGCGGTCGCGCCAGGCAACGGCCAGGGGATCGGCGCCGAGCGTGGACATGGTCGCGGTCGCGCGCCGTTCAGGCGGCGCGGCGCAGCTCGACCGGCAGCAGGTTCTGCATTTCCAGCCGCATCGCCGCCCTGAGCGCGGCGGCACCGATGCAGTCCGGGATCGCGTCCATGGCGCTGTCGACCAGAATCTGCAGCCGTGCCAGCGCGCCGGCCATGCCGAGTTCGCGGGCCGCGTTCGGGCGGCCGAGGCTGGCGTCCTGGCCGGTCGGCTTGCCGATCTTTTCGGCGTTGCCGGCCACGTCGAGGACGTCGTCGGCCACCTGGAAGGCTTCGCCAAGCCGTTCGCCAAGCGCCCGCCACTGGCCTGGCTCGGCAAAGCCGGCAGCGGCGGCGCCGGCCATCGTCGCACCGGCGAACAGCGCGCCGGTCTTGGCCTGCTGATAGTCGGACAGCACCGCCAGCGGTTCACATTCCCAGGCCTGCCCGGCCACGATGCCGGTCGGCGCGCTGATGGCGCGGGCGATGATCGGCGTCAGTGCTGCCAGCCGCTGCGGATGGGCGGCCAGCTCGGTCGCCAGATGCTGGAAGGCGAGCACGATCAGGCCGTCGCCCGACAGCACCGCCAGCCTTTCGCCGAAAGCGCGGTGGACGGACAGCTTGCCGCGCCGGGTTTCGGCGTTATCGAAGCACGGCAGATCGTCATGGACCAGCGAGGCGCAGTGCAGCAGCTCGATGGCCACGGCAGCAGCGTTGGTGGCCACCGGGTCATCGTCGCCATTGGCCATTGCCACCGCCACGCACAGCCGCGGACGGATCCGCGCCCCGCCGGGAAACACCGCATAGCGGAGGGCGGCGGCCAGCTTCGGCGGACAGCCGCCGGCATCGGTGCTGGCCAGCGCGGACAGCAGGGCCTGCTCGATTCGCATCGCGGTCGCCATGTCGCATCTCCTCGTCGAAGCCGCTGCACTGGAGGGGTCGCCCGCTTTCGATCAGGCTGGATTTATGTAAATCTCGATTTACATGATTTATGTCACTCACAATAGACATTGTCGGCAGTCGCGTCAACGCGACACGCCGGGGCCACCTGACCGGCAGCGACGATGACCCGGACGCGCAAGGTGCTGATCGTCGGCGCCGGTGCCGGCGGCCTGTCGGCGGCGATCGATCTGGCGGCACGCGGCCTGGCGGTGACCGTGCTGGAGCGGGCAGCAGGCCCCGGCGGCAAGCTGCGCGAGGTCGACATCGGCGGGCTGCGCCTTGATGCCGGTCCCACAGTGCTGACGATGCGCGGCGTGTTCGAGGCGCTGTTCGCCGATGCCGGGCTCGATTTCACCGCAGCCGTCGACCTGCAGCGTGCCGGGGTGCTTGCCCGCCACGCCTGGGATGACCAGCAGCACCTGGATCTGCACGCCGATCCAGCCCGCTCGGCCGAGTCCATCGCGGCGTTTGCGGGCCCGGACGAAGGGCGTCGCTTCCTGGATTTCAGCGCCCGCGCGCGGGCGATCCACGCCACGCTTGAAGGCCCGTTCATCCATAGCCAATGCGACAGCCCGCTGGCGCTGACCCGGGCCATCGGACTGCACCGGCTGGGCGACCTGTGGCGCATCGCGCCGTTCACCTCGATGTGGCGGGCGCTCGGCCAGCATTTCCGCGACCCGCGCCTGCGCCAGCTGTTCGGGCGCTATGCGACCTACTGTGGCTCCTCGCCGTTCGCCGCACCCGCGACCTTGATGCTGGTCGCCCATGTCGAGCAGAACGGTGTCTGGCGGGTGCGCGGCGGCCTGCATCAGCTGGCACTGGCGCTGGCCGGTGCCGCGCACCGACTGGGCGCCGCGATCCGTTACGGCTGCGAGGTGGCCACGATTCTCGACGATGGCCGGCGCGCCACCGGCGTCCGTCTGGCCAGCGGCGAGCAGCTGGAGGCCGACGCCGTGATCGTCAACGCCGATCCGGCCGCCCTCGCCTCCGGCCTGTTCGGTGACCGCGCGCGCCATGCCGTCCGGGCGCAGAAGCCCGCGCGGCGGTCACTGTCGGCGCTGACCTGGAACCGTGTGGCACGCAGCAGCGGCTTTCCGCTGTCGCATCACAACGTGTTCTTTTCCGCCGACTACCGCGCCGAATTCCGCGATCTGCTGGTCGATCGTCGTTTGCCGCGGGCGCCGACCGTCTACCTCTGCGCCCAGGACAGGGGCGACGACGAGGGCACGGTTCCCGCCGATGGCGAACGCCTGCTGTGCCTGGTCAACGCGCCGCCCGATGGCGATCAACAGCCCCTGTCTGCCGAGAGTGTGACGACATGCGAATCCGCGACCTTCGCGCTGCTGGAGCGCTGCGGCCTCAAGCTGGAACGGAACCCGGCCCGCACCGTGATCACGACGCCGGCGGATTTCCATCGCCTGTTTCCGGGGACTGGCGGGGCGCTGTACGGCCCAGCCTCGCACGGCTGGATGGCATCGTTCCAGCGGCCGGGGGCACGCAGCCGGATGCCGGGCCTGTATCTGGCGGGCGGCAGCACGCATCCGGGGCCGGGCGTGCCGATGGCAGTGCTGTCGGGCCGGCTGGCCGCCAGCCGGCTGCTGGCGGACCT
>CAYPJK010000089.1:4274-8590 GCA_964411025.1 uncultured Nevskia sp. | reverse complement strand
TCGGCGCTTCGGAGGATGGACGCCTACGTGGACGCCTTCGGGCTGACGCAACTGCTGAACAAGCTGCTGGCCGACAAGCGTTACAAGATCCCGACGGCGGTGTCGAAGCTGCTCTGATCACGTGCCATGCCGGAGCTGGCAGACGCGTTGACACCGACGCTCGCCGCGCTGTGCGGCTTCGCGTTCCTGGCCGGCTTCATCGATGCCGTGGTCGGCGGCGGGGGCCTGATCCAGCTGCCTGCGCTTTTCGTGCTGATGCCCGAGACCGCGCCGGCGGTGCTGCTTGGCACCAACAAGTTCGCTGCGATCTGGGGGACTGCAAGCGCCACGCTGACCTATGCGCGGCGCGTCGCGATCGACCGCCAGCTGGTGCTGCCCGCCGGCCTCGCGGCAGCAGCCTGCTCGTTTGCCGGCGCCCGCGCCGTCAGCGCAATGGGCGATGCCGCACTGAAGCCGCTGCTGCTGGTGCTGATGGTGGCGATGCTGCTCTACACGCTGTGGAAGAAGGACCTCGGCGCCCGGCATGCGCCGACGCTGTCACCGCCCCGGCAAGCCCTGGTTGGCGCGGTGGTCGGCGGCGCGGTGGGCTTTTATGACGGCTTTTTCGGCCCCGGCACTGGCAGCGTCCTGATCTTCGCCTTCGTCGGCCTGTTCGGTTTCAGCTTCCTGGCGGCATCGGCGTCCGCCAAGGCGATCAACACGATCACCAATGTCGCGGCACTGGGCTGGTTCGTGTCCAGCGACAGCGTGCTCTACCGCTGTGCGATCCCGATGGCGGCATTCAACGTCGCCGGTGCGCTGTGCGGCGCGCGGCTGGCGATGGCGCGCGGCAGCAGCTTTGTCCGCCTGCTGTTCGTGGTGGTGGTCAGCGCCCTGATCCTGCGCTTCGGTCGCGACATCATCAGCGGCTGACCGGGCCTCAGGCACAGGCGTCGTCGAACGCCAGCACCTCGCCGATCGTCGGCCGCTGCAGCAGCAGCATCAGCAGGCGATCGATCCCGATCGCGACCCCGGCGCAGTTCGGCAATCCGTGTTCAAGTGCGGCGATCAACGCCTCGTCGTACGGCGGCACGGCGCGTCCATCCGCAGCCCGACGCGCCTGATCGGCCTCGAAGCGGCGCCGCTGCTCGCCGGCATCGGTCAATTCATGGAAGCCATTCGCCAGCTCGATCCCGCGCCAGAAGATCTCGAACCGCTCGGCAACCGGCGGGTCATCGGCGCGAATCCGCGCCAGCGCCGCCTGCGACGCCGGGAAGTCGTACAGGACCAGTGGCACGTCCCGACCGAGCTGCGGCCCGACGATGTGGCTCATCAGCAGGTCCAGCAGGAAATCGCGCTGCTGCCCTTCGTCGCCGGCCGGCAGCGCCAATTCCCGAGCCGATGCCGGCAAGGCCGCGCGCAGGCTCGTGAGCGGCGCACACCAAGGATCGACCCCGGCATGCTGCAGGAACGCGTCGCGGTAGCGCACGCGCGTGCAGGCCGCTGACGTTGCGCCGAGCGCCTGCAGGAGCGCATCGCATTCGTCGATCAGCTGCTGGTGGTCCCAGCCAAGCCGATACCATTCCAGCAAGGTGAACTCGGCGTTGTGATGACGGCCGCTTTCGTCGACACGGAAGACCCGCGCCAGCTGCCAGATCGGTCCGCTGCCGGCAGCCAGCAGCCGCTTCATCGCGAACTCCGGGGAGGTCTGCAGCCAGCGCCCGTCCTGGGTAACGAAACTGTCGATCTGCGGATCGACGGTAGCGGCCCGCGACAGCACCGGCGTCTCGACTTCCAGCACTTCGCGCGCGTCGAAAAATGCCCGAATCCGACGCAGCAGGCCGGCACGCTGGCGCAGGGTTTCGAGGCTGGCCGATGGCCGCCAATCTTGCAGTTCGGCAGGCCTTGGTTTCATTGACGCACTATGGGGTGAATGTTATAAACCGACGCTATCGGATTCGCTGATATTGAACCGATTTTACGTCCCTGGAGTGCATTGCAGGAGAAGCTGGTGGCCATCAAAAAGACTGCGACGAAAGCCAAGCCTGTCGAAAAATCGGCATCCAAGCCGGCTTCCGGCTCAAAAGCGGTCAAGGCGGTCAAGGCGGTCAAGGCGGTCAAGGCGGTCAAGAAGCTGATCGAGAAGATCACGGCCAAGCCGTCTCCAGCCGCCAAGAAAGCAGTTGCCAAGGCACCTGCAGCCAAGAAGGCCGCCGCTCCAGCGAAGGAAGCCGTCGCCAAGAAGACTGCGGTGAAAAAGGCGGTCGCCAAGAAAGCCGCAGCGAAGAAGGCGGTTGCCCAGAAGGTCGCGGCCAAGCCGGTCGTCGCCAAGAAAGCGGCGGCGAAGCCAGCCGCCAAGGCGGCCTCCGTCGAAAAAAAAAAGCCGTAAGTAGCCAGAAGCCCAATCCCAGCCCCGAGCCGCCGGTCGACAACAGCCCAGCAGCCGGAAGTTCCGCCATCCACCGAGCCGTCGCCGTAAAAAACTCAGCCGCCAAACCGGCGACCCCCACGGTCACCGACAAGCCCGCGCGTCCTGCACGCGCGCCGAAAGCCCCTGCTGCCACGATGAACAATGTCGTGAACCTCACCGACGACGACATCCGCAACATGTCGGACGATGAGTACATGAATGATGTGCAGATCGAATTCTTCCGCCAGCGTCTGCTGAAGATGCGCGAGGAAGTGCTCGCCCGCGAACTCGACGTCAAGGAACGCCTGCATCAGCGCGAAGTGTTCGCCGATCCGGCCGATCGCGCCACCGCCGAGGAAGAGCACTGGCTTGACCTGCGCCTCCGCGAGCGCGAATCGATGCTGCTCCGGAAGATCGACGAATCAATGCGCCGCATCCGCGACAAGGAGTACGGCTACTGCACGAAGACCGGCGAGCCGATCGGCATCCCGCGCCTGCTCGCCCGCCCGACCGCCAGCGTCTGCGTGGACGTCAAGGGCCAGGACGAGAAAGTCGAAACGCACTTCCGCGATCGCTCGTAACCGCAAGTTCGCTGACCACGCGGCGCCGGATCGAAGCCCGATCCCGCGCCGCGTTTTTGTTGGACGCTTCGGCGATACAATTTGGCGTGCGCGCCCGTGGCGGAATCGGTAGACGCCCGAGACTTAAAATCTTGTGACTTCGGTCGTGCCGGTTCGAGTCCGGCCGGGCGCACCAGCCAAGGCATTTCAGCATCTTTCCAAGCCATGCCCCGGTAGCTCAGTGGATAGAGCGACCGCCTCCTAAGCGGTAGGTCGCAGGTTCGATTCCTGCCCGGGGCATACCTGCATCCTTGCAAGCGCTTGGCACGGCGTAAGCCGCCTGACGCCAGGTCTCCTCCTCGCGCGGCCGGCTGCCATGCCCGAGCGGATGGTCACGCGTTGCGAGCCACCGGATCATGGGCTCGAGACGACGCCGTCGATCGGTTCGGGGCAACCGTTCGAAGTTGTTCATTCAAGCGCAGCGCTGGCCTGCCGATGGCGAATCCATCTTCCAAGGGATTCCTGCCATGCCGCGTTCGACGTCACTTGTTCTCGCCATCCCGGCCGTCTCGCTTCTGCTGGCCGGTCTGCCGGCTTGGGCCGCGAACCCAGACCTGGGGCCGTCCGAAATTCCGGAAACGACATCGTTGATTGCCGACGCGCCGGGCACCGCCGGCGGCAGCTCAGCGCAGGCCGCGGAGGACGGCATCGCGCGTGCGATGCAGTTCGCGAGCATTCAGCAGACCGGCGATCACAACACGGCGTCGATCAACCAGATCGGGTTCGCCAACCAGGCGACGATCATCCAGTCCGGTCAGTACAACAGCGCGAGCATCGTCCAGGTGGGCAGCGGCAACGTCGCCTTCATCTCGCAGGGCAATCGCTGAGCCCCTGCCCCGCGACGTCTGCTGCGCGAACGGCTTGCCGTTCAGCGCACCGATTCGCAGTAGGCAACGCTACCGTTGCACAGGAACAGTTCGCGCGTCTGTGGACCATCGAAACTCATCGAGCGGATCAGCGGATCGCTGCCCGCCTCAGTGTAGCTGCGCACCGTCAGGCTGTTGACTGCGGCCACGTTGCCATCGGGATTGGTCTGCACGATCGTCAGATCGGTGCCGCCATGCTGGCTGATGTCAGCAACGTTGAAGCGATCAAGCTGCTTGAGGTCCAGCCGATTGCCGTTGCCCTGCTGATCGACCGTCGCCCGGTTGTCGTCACCTTGCTGCGTCAGGTTCGCGAAATTGCTGCTGCCGGTCAGGTCGAGGTCCCCGAAATCGTAATAGGCGTACTCGACCTTGGTCGTCCATTTGGCGGCAAAGCCCCATTCGATGCCGCCGCCGACCGTCCAGCCGACCAGGGTGTCACTG
>CAYPJK010000089.1:0-4264 GCA_964411025.1 uncultured Nevskia sp. | reverse complement strand
CAGGTTCGCGAAATTGCTGCTGCCGGTCTGGTTCAGCACGGTCACGATATTGCGCTGGCCCGCCTGGGTGATCACCGCGTGGTTGTCGTCGCCGTCCTGGGTGAGCCGGGCGGTGTTGTCATCACCAAAGCCCTGCGCGATCAGTCCGAGATTGCCGCTGCCGTGCTGCTCCAGTTCGGCGCGGTTCCGGACACCTTCCAGCTGATCGATCATCGCAAAGTTCACGTTCTGGTCGACATACGCCAGTTGCGCCTCCAGATCGCGCTGCTGATCATCTCGGCCGTTGTTCCGGATGATCCAGTCATGCTGGGCGGACTGCGCCTCGCCAATGCTGCCTGGCTGCAACGCGGCCACCGGGGCGCTGAGGCTGCCTGCAATCAGCAGCAGCCAAACCCGTTCGAGCGGAGCGCGCACGTGCTTCATCGATCTTCTCGATCCACCGAATGAAAGGATTCCTGCGGTGCAGCTGGCACGGCGCTACGCCGGACAGCTGCAGGCCGACCCTGAGGCGGCGGTACCGCTGCCGTCCGGTCCGTTGCTGCCGGTACTGCGTCGGCTGACGTCGACGCGGCCGCTGCCGCAGGGCGTCGGTCGTTTGCGTCATCGGCGCTGCCAGAGGAAGCCGGAGCCGCCGTGCCGGTCACCGTCTGATCGGCCTGCGCGCGGCGTGCGCGACGCTGGGCGGCGTCCTGCGCATCAGCCTGGGCCAGCTTGCGCTCGTTGTCTGCACGGGCGCGTTCGGCGACTTCGATCCGCCGGCCGTTCAGCTCGGCCAGCGTTCGCTGGATCACCGGGTTGGCAAGGTCGCGATTGTCGGCCAGGTCCCAGCTGCGACGAACCACGCCTTCGACGATCACCGATAGCAGCGCTTGCTGGATCGCTTCCTGGATCGCCAGCTGGATCGGCTCGTTGTAGGTGTAGCCGGCCTCGGCCTCCAGCAGTTCGCGGAAGCCGATGAAGCGATAGACACCCGGCTGTATCTGGGTGGAATAGACCGTCTTGGTCGTCGAAATGGAGTGCAGCACGCGGCCATTGCTGGTATCGATGGCGCGCAGGTTCACGGTGACCTGGTCCTTCCTGTACTGCTCGGACGCACCGATCCCCAGATACTTCACGCCGAGGCCGCCGGTGGAGACATTGAAGTCATAGCCGACGATCGCGCCCTGCAGCAGCACGCGGGCCGGCATCAGCGATGGAAGCTCTGCGCCGGTTCCCGGACCGACACTGCCCTTGGCGCCGGATTTGTCATCCGGCTGGTCGATCGCGCG
Organism: uncultured Nevskia sp.; assembly: GCA_964411025.1. Lineage (GTDB taxonomy): Bacteria > Pseudomonadota > Gammaproteobacteria > Nevskiales > Nevskiaceae > Nevskia. The sequence continues at coordinate 2,996 of CAYPJK010000089.1, read as the reverse complement.
CAGGATCTTCCGCTCGGTCAGCAGATCCTGGAGGCCTTCGCGCTCCACCGCAGTGAACCAGCCGGAATCGTTCATCGCCTTGACCAGCATCGACGCGCCGCCCTGGCTGACGGCGGTCGACAGCGAACTGTCGGGCGCTTGCTTGTACTGGCCGGTCTGATCGCGGAAAGCGTACACAGCCGCCGGGATGCGTCCCTTCGGACGCGGCAGGCTGATCAGGTCATCGGTCAGGTTGGTCGCCGGTTCGAGTGAGGCGCGGCGGAGCGTGGTCTCCGGTCGCGTGCCGAGCGGGCCGCATGCACTGAGGAATCCGCAGGCAATGACGATGACAACGACCAGTTTGCGCATGGAGAAGCTTCTTGACGGTGAATTCTGAGTAACGGCGAAACGCTCCCCCGGATGATTCCGGGGGAGCGCTCCGTGCTACGAGGTGTTGCGTGATGAGCGAACGCTTACGGCACGAGGTGCTGATAGACGCTGGCGTAGTTGCCGGTGTTGATGTCGGCACCTTCGCCGGCATTCGACTGGTAGACGAAGGCCACCGCCTGCGTCGCGCCGTCCAGCAGGCCCGACTGATCGACCACCGACACGTTGCCGTCGCCGTTCTGGTAGACGTACGAGGTGTTGAAGCTGCCGGCCTGGTAGGTCTGCGCGACGTTGAAGCCGCCGACCTGCGCGATCAGCGAGAACTCATCGCTCGGCGCGCCTTCGCCACCCGTGTACTGGAACGATTCGGCGGCGTTGTTGCCAACCGCGCTGCTGCCGTCGTTCTGCAGGATCGCCGAGCTGTTGCGCTGGCCCTGCTGACCGATCTGGGCGTACGAGTTGGTGGCCGACTGGATGATCGCCGCCAGGTTCAGCGCCACATCGCTGCCGTCGAAATCGTCTTCGACGTCGATGTCGCCGGTGCCGGCGTTCAGATTGCTGAACGCCAGCGGCGCGCCCTGGCGGATCACCGCGAGGTTGCCTTCGCTGGTGCTCGGCTCGGCGAACAGGCCATCGCCGACGGTGACATCCGTCAGGCCGCTGACCAGCAGTTCGCCGCCGCTGAAGGTGGCGAGCACTTCGGTGTCGAGCACCGCGTCATAGAACGTCGAGGCGACCACGCCGTCGGCGGTCGGCGCGACATAAGTGGCGCCATCGTTCGCCGGAATGCCCGAGTCGCTGAGCAGCGAGTTCTGGTTCGGGATGATCGAGTCGGCGATATCGCTGGTCGACTGCACGATGATCGCCTGCGATTCCGACTGGCTGTCCTGCAGGATGATGCCGTAGTTGTTCGACGCCTGGCCCAGCAACTCGTAGGTGTACGGCGTGGTGCCGGTGAAGTTGTCGTCCGGCTGGATCAGTTCCAGATCCAGGAAATCGTTGGCGCCGGTCAGGCCGCTGAGGATGTCGGTACCGGCATTGGTCGCCGAAAGGCCGGTGGAGTCGACGGATACGCCGCCGTCGCCGGTCTCGATCACGCCCTGGATCACGGCGGCGTAGTTCAGCGAATCGCTGGCGTCGTCGACGCCGTCCTTGCTGTCGCTCTGGATGATGGCGGCTGCCTGCGGCAGGCCTTCGTTCAGCACCTGGTTGATCGACGCCGTGGCGCCGGCCTGGTCGTACTGGTAGATGACCGCTTCGGAAGCGGTGTCATCGGCGATCGCGGGCACCGCGAACATCGCGCCCAGCACCACCGCAATTGCATTCTTCTTCAACATGGAGTTCTCCCGGAATGAAACTTGATCAATGACGTCGTGCTGCTCGTTGTCGCTTACGGATCGGTGGTGCTGCCGATTTCAAACGTGCTCGTTTGACCTGTGGTGCGATCGGTGGTGGTGACGGTCACGGTGCCGCCGTTGTCCACCACGGTGATGATGTAGTCCTGGGTCTCGACGGTGCCGGGTATCAGTCCTCCGTCGACGCCGACGATCTTGGACAGCACCGCCGACTGGACTCTGCTCAGGATCGCGTTCTGTAGATTCTGTTGAAAACTGGCCAGCCGGTCGGCAGGACTGAGCTTGCGCACCGGGGCCGTGTAGTTGTTCTGCGATTGCGCCTCGTTGAGCAGCACGGTGCCGTTCAGGGGATTGCCGCCGAATGATGGATTGACCGGCTGGTAGACCAGCGGCCCCGCCAGTGCGGCACCGGCCGCCATCAGGCTTGCTGCCACGACCACGACGACACTCAGCTTGTTCATGCAAGGTCCACGTCAATCCAGAATCAGTAATCGCCGGCGCTAGCGGAATTCGTCCGCGCCCAGATCAGGGTCCACCAGCTGTCGATCCAGTTCGGCTGACATCAGCGACTGGAATACCGCTGCCGAGGCATCCCGCCCCGCCCGCTCGGCCGCACGCGCGTTGATGCCGATGTAGCGCTGGAACATCACCACGCCGTTCCGAAGCACCGAAATCTGGCTCACCGTGCGTCCGGTCGGCCGTTCGCGCATCACCAGTGTGTAGACACCATTCGGGTCATAGGCCTGCCAGGCCGATGCGAACGCGGTGAAGAACTGGTTGCCGGCAAACGTTCTGGTCTCGTTCAGCAGCAGGCCCGGAATATCGATGTCAGCAGCGGACAGCGGCAGCGATGACGACAAGCCCAGCAGCACCCCGATTCCCCATCGCCACTTCATGGCTCTACTCGATGCATGTCGGTGACGGGACCCCATTCACAGCGCGCTGCACGCCGCCCGATCTGTTGAAAGAAATGTAAACGCGCTCTGTTTCACCCTCGTGGCAATTCGACGAAAAAACGGCGCGCCAATTCGCTGGCGCGCCGTGTTTCTCGTCAAGGCCCCTCGGACACCAGCACCTCGACGAACAGCTCGAACTCCGGCGCGCTGTTGCCGCGTGCCGCATCGGCCACCTGTGCGGCCGTGGCACTCGCTGCCGCCGCGCCAGCGGCAGCTGCGGCTGCGGTGCCGGTGTCGACCAGTGCGGTCGGCACGCCCACGCTGCTGCCGCTGACCTGGATGTTGTCGGCGTTGGCAACCTGCAGCGCGGCCACGTTCA
>CAYPJK010000088.1:0-8703 GCA_964411025.1 uncultured Nevskia sp. | reverse complement strand
CTTCTGAAATGAAGGGCGAGTCGAACAGATGTCGTCGGAATCGTCGCTGAAGGAAGTCATGGCCGCCGACGCTCGCGGTCGCCGGTTTGCCGGCCGTGCGGCTGGCGCTAGCATCGCCGGCATGTTCCGCCTGCGCCGCCTGCTGCCCCCGCTGCCACCGAGACTGGCGCTCGCACTGGCAACGCTGCTGGCGGTGGCGCTGGCCACGGTGCTGGCCCAGCAGCCCTTGCCGCATCGCCTGGCACCAGAGGCACTCGACGGCACCCGCGCCGAAGTGCTGGATGCCGCGGGCCAGCCGCTGACCCGCCATTACCAGCAGCGCTGGAACACCGCCGACCGCCTGCCGCTGGCGCAGTTGCCGGCATTCCTGAAGATCGCGATCGTCAACGCCGAGGATCGCCGCTACTGGCAGCACGGCGGCATCGACTGGCGGGCGCGGCTGGCGGCGGTCTGGCAGAGCCTGCGAGCCGGCCGGGCGGTGCGCGGCGCCAGCACCATCAGCGAACAGGTCGTGCGCCTGCTCCATCCGCGTCCCCGCACGTTGTGGTCGCGCTGGGTCGAAGGTTTCGAGGCGATGCGGCTGGAAGCACGGTTTTCCAAGCAGGACATCCTCGAGTTTTATCTTGACCAGGTGCCGTACGGCGGTCATCGCCGCGGGCTGCGGCAGGCGGCGCGCCATGCCTTCGGGCGCGAACCGGCCACGCTCAGCGAAGCTGAAATGCTGGCGCTGGCGGTGATGCCGCGAGCACCGAGCCGGCTCGACCCGGTGCGGGACGCCGCCGCCTTGCGCGGGCCGATGCGACGGCTGGCGCTGCGGATGGCCGGCGACGGCTTGATCGACGCGGCCCGTGTCGACCTGCTGTCGACGCCGCCGCCGGCCTTGCGGGCCGACGACGACAGTGTGCCGGCCGCCCACTTTGTCGCCGAGGTTCGGCGTCGGGCGCGTGCCGACAGCAGCCCGGTGTTGCGCACGACACTCGATGCCGGCCTGCAGCGGCAGGCGCAGCGTCTGCTCGAACAGCGGCTGCGGGAACTGGCCGGCGTCGGCGTGCGGCAAGGCGCGCTGCTGGTCGTGGCGCTCGACGGCAGCCGCGTGCGCAGCTGGAACGTTGCCAATCTCGACGCCGGCGACGGCGAGATCGGCATCGACACGGTGCTGACGCCGCGCCAGCCCGGCTCGACACTGAAGCCGTTCGTCTACGCGCTGGCGCTGGAGCGCGGCTGGACTGCCGCCACGCGCATCCGCGACGCACCAACCGCCGCGCATGTCGGTGACGGATTGCACCCTTACCGCAACTATTCGCGGCTCAGCTACGGCGACGTCAGCGTTCGCGAAGCGCTCGGCAACTCGCTGAATGTGCCGGCGGTGAAAGCCTTGCAGTTCGTCGGCGGCGCCGCGTTTCTCGGCCTGCTGCAGCGGCTCGGCATGAGCGGCCTGTCGGGCCATCCCGATCACTACGGCGATGGCATTGCCCTGGGCAATGGCGAGGTCACGCTGGCGCAGCTGGTGGATGCCTATGCAACGCTGGCGCGGCAAGGACAGCGGCAGCCGTTGCAACTGTTCGAGGATGACCGCGACCGCCAGCCACTTCAGCCGCTGCTGAGCCGCGAAAGTGCATCGATCATCACGGACATCCTGTCCGACCCCCGGGCGCGGCTGCTGGAGTTCGGTGACGGCGGGCTGCTGCGCTTTCCGAGCCAGACGGCCGTCAAGACCGGTACCTCCAGCGATTACCGCGATGCCTGGTGCCTCGCCTACAACCACGACTATGTAGTGGGCGCCTGGATGGGCACGCTCGACGGTGCGCCGATGGATGGCGTCACCGGCTCGATCGGTCCGGCCCTGCTGGTGCGTTCGGTATTCGGCTGGCTGGACCAGCGGCAGCCTTCGCCACCGCTGCGCTTGAGCCCGCGTCTGGAAGCGCGGACGATCCGTGACAGCGATGGCGGCGAGCGTCGCGAATGGTTCGCGCCCGGCACGGCGCCCGCTGCGCAGGACTTGCCGGCAACCGTCTGGGCCGGCAGTGCGCCGGCAGTGCCAAGCCTTCTGCAGCCGTTCGAAGGCCTGCGGCTGGCGATCGATCCGCGCGTGCCGGCCGAGCAGCAGGCGCTCGAATTCCAGCTGGCGGCCGTGGCTGACGACGAGCCGGTGCGCTGGTTCGTCGACGAGGTGCTGGCCGGCGAGGGCAGCGGTGCCCGTTTCCTGTGGCCGCTGCGCCGGGGCGAGCACGTTGCCTACGCTGCCGCTGGCGATGGCCGCTGGCGAACCCGGCCGGTGCGCTTCCGCGTGAAGTGACCGGGAACGCTGGCGCCGGCGTGGTTTTTGACCTGCTGCCGGCCGGCTGAAAAATCTGTCCGGAAGCGCAGAATTTTCGTTGCAGTGCGGCAGGTGCATCCCTACAATGCGCGCCTGCCGGACAGTTAGCTCAGTGGTAGAGCATCGCCTTCACACGGCGGGGGTCACAGGTTCAAGCCCTGTACTGTCCACCAACATCGAAAGGCCCGATCGCAAGATCGGGCCTTTTTTGTTGGCTGGCGGCTGTTCCCGAGGCGAGCATTCCGTGGCGGGTGGCTGTCGATGACATCGGGTTCGTGCACAAGAATTCCCATCGCGACTGTCGGCGATGCAAAGGATTCATTGGAGTAATGCCAGGCGCGCTCCTACACTGCGCGCCGAACCTGACTCCCCTGGTGCTGCGATGGCTGCAAAGACGCTCTACGACAAGCTTTGGGACGCCCATGTCGTCAAGGACAATGGCGATGGCTCTGCGCTCATCTACATCGATCGCCAGCTGCTCCATGAAGTGACCAGCCCGCAGGCGTTCGACGGCCTGCGTCTCGCCAAGCGCCAGCCGTGGCGGCTCGACGCCAATCTCGCAGTGGCCGACCACAACGTGCCGACCACCGATCGCTCGGTCGGCATTGCCGACCCGATCTCGCGCGCGCAGGTCGAGGCGCTCGACGCCAACTGCGACGAGTACGGCATCACCGAATTCAAGATGACCGATGCCCGTCAGGGCATCGTCCACGTGATCGGCCCGGAGCAGGGCGCCACGCTTCCCGGCATGACCGTGGTCTGCGGCGACAGCCATACCTCGACCCACGGGGCGTTCGGCGCACTGGCGTTCGGCATCGGCACCTCGGAAGTCGAGCACGCGCTTGCAACGCAAACGCTGGTGCTGAAGAAGTCGAAGAACATGCGCGTCACGGTGCGCGGCAAGGTGGCGCCGGGCATCACCGCCAAGGACATCGTGCTGGCGATCATCGGCAAGATCGGCACCGCCGGCGGCAATGGCCACACCATCGAATTTGCGGGTGAAGCGATTGCCGAGCTGTCGATGGAAGGCCGGATGACGGTCTGCAACATGGCGATCGAGGCCGGCGCGCGGGCAGGGCTGGTAGCGGTCGATGCCACCACCGTCGCGTATGTCCAGAACCGGCCGTTCTCGCCGAAGGGCGCGGCGCTCGAGAAAGCCATCGCCTGGTGGAACACCCTGCACTCCGACGCCGGTGCGGTGTTCGACCGCGAAATCGAACTGGATGCCGCGTCGATCCAGCCGCAGGTGACCTGGGGCACCAGCCCCGAAATGGTGCTGCCGGTCGACGGCCGGGTGCCGAATCCGGCGCACGAGGCCGATCCGGTCAAGCGCAATTCGATCGAGCGGGCGCTGGCCTACATGGGCATCGCCGCCGACCAGCCGATCACCGAGATCGCGATCGACAAGGTGTTCATCGGCTCCTGCACCAACTCGCGTATCGAGGATCTGCGGGCGGCCGCCGGGGTGCTGAAGGGCAAGCGGATTGCCGGCAACGTCAAGCTGGCGCTGGCGGTGCCGGGATCGGGTCTGGTCAAGCGGCAGGCGGAAAGCGAAGGCCTGGACAAGGTCTTCATCGACGCCGGCTTCGAATGGCGCGAGCCGGGCTGCTCGATGTGCCTTGGCATGAATGCCGACCAGTTGAGCCCCGGCGAGCGCTGCGCCTCGACCAGCAACCGCAACTTCGAAGGCCGCCAGGGTGCCGGCGGCCGCACGCACCTCGTTTCCCCGGCGATGGCCGCTGCCGCAGCGGTGGCCGGCCGTTTCGTCGACATCCGGAGCCTCTGAAGCCATGCAGCCGTTCACCATCGTCACCGGCAAGGTCGCTCCGCTCGATCGCGCCAACGTCGACACCGACGCCATCATTCCGAAGCAGTACCTGAAATCGATCAAGAAGACCGGCTTTGGTCCATTCCTGTTCGACGACTGGCGCTATCTCGACAAGGGCGACCTCGACATCGACCCGGCGACCCGGCGCAAGAACGCGGACTTCGTGCTGAACAAGCCGCAGCACGCCGGCAGCACGATCCTGATCGCCCGCGAGAACTTCGGCTGCGGCTCCTCGCGTGAGCATGCGGTGTGGGCCCTGAGCGATTACGGCTTCCGTGCCGTGATCGCGCCCGGCTTCGCCGACATCTTCTTCAACAACAGCTTCAAGAACGGCTTCTTCCCGCTGGCGCTGAAGGCCGACGAAGTCGATGCCTTGTTCAAGGAAAGTGCGACCAGCGCGGATTTCCAGCTGACCATCGATTTGCCGGCGCAGACGGTCAGCACGCCGGCTGGCCTGAAATTCGCGTTCGAGATCGACCCGTTCCGCAAGGACTGCCTGATCCGCGGCCTCGACGAGATCGGGCTGACTTTGCAGCATGCCGATGACATCCGCGCCTACGAATCCCGCCGGCGCGAAACCGCGCCTTGGCTGTTCGCCTGACGGCGCAGACCTGATCCGGAGAGTCTGATGAACGCATTTCGCCGCGGCTGTGCCGCGCTTGCCCTGCTGCTGTCGACGGGGGCCGCCATCGCGGCTGGCCCGGAGCCGCTGTGGACGCTGTCTGGTTTCGCGCGGCCGGAATCGGTGGTGTTCGCGGCCAACCAGAACGTGCTGTACGTGTCGAACATCAACGGCGAGGGCACCGCCAAGGACGGTAACGGCTTCATCTCCAAGGTCAGCCCCGACGGCAAGATGATCAAGCGCGACTGGCTTCGCGGCCTCAACGCGCCGAAGGGGCTCGGCTACCGCGGCGGCCTGCTGTACATCGCCGACATTGATGAACTCGTGGTGGTCGACACCGGCAATGGCCGGATCAAGTCGCGGCACAAGGCAGCCGGTGCCAAGTTTCTGAACGACGTGGCGGTGGACGGCAGCGGCCGCGTGTATGTCTCGGACCTGATGACCAACACGATCTGGCGCCTGAACGGGGAGCACTTCGGCGTGATGCTGGCGAGCCCGAAGCTGGAAGGCCCGAACGGCCTGCTGGTGGAAGGCGACAAACTGATCGTCGGCAGCTGGGGCGTACTGACCGGCAATGGCCTCGAGACGTCCAGCGAGGGCTATCTGCAATCGCTCGACCGCACGACCAATGTGCTGGAGCCGCGCTTTGCGCCAGTGCCATTCGCCAACATCGACGGCCTGGTGGCCGACGGCAAGGGCGGCTACATCCTCAGCGACTGGGTCCACGGCAATGTGTACAAGGTATCGGCGGCCGGCGAGGCCACGCTCTGGCTGCTGCTCGAGCAGGGTTCTGCCGATATCGCAATGGGCCCGGCAAAGCGGTTGCTGGTGCCGATGATGCTCAACGACGAATTGCGCGCCTACGCGATCGACTGAGCCCGTTCGGCACGCGTCAGCCGCCGCATGGCAATCGCCCGCCGGAACAGCCGCCGGCGCCGAGATCGCGATCGCAGGCGGCAGCCATCACCGTAGTCCCCGCGCGTCATCAGGCAGCACCGCCTGTCGCGCTGGATTTGCAGACATCGAGCCCGCCGCGCTCGAACACTTTTCAGCACAACAAGACCGACAAGGCTTCAACCATGACCCAGAAAATCCTGCTGCTCCCCGGCGATGGCATCGGCCCGGAAATCACCGTCGAAGCTGAAAAGCTGCTGACCGTCCTGCGTGATCGCCATGGCCTGGATGCCACCTGGAGTCGCGAATACATCGGCGGCGCCGGCTACGACCATGCCGGGCATCCGTTGCCGCCGGCGACGCTGGACGCCGCGAAGCAGGCCGACGCGATCCTGCTGGCCGCCGTCGGCGGGCCGAAGTACGACACGCTGCCGAAGGACCTGCGTCCGGAGCGCGGCCTGCTGGGCCTGCGTGCCGCGCTGGGTCTGTACTCGAATCTGCGCCCGGCGATCCTGTATCCGGAGCTGGCCGATGCCTCGTCGCTGAAGCCGGAATTCGTGGCCAACCTGGATCTTCTGATCGTTCGCGAGCTGACCGGCGGCATCTATTTCGGCAAGCGGGAAACGGTGGTGGAGACCGACTACAAGGTTGGCAGCCACGTGATCCCGAAGGCGCGCGTCGCGCGTGACACCGAGGCCTACTCGGACTTCGAGGTCGAGCGCATCGCCCGCACCGCGTTCGAGACCGCGCGCCTGCGCGGCAAGCGCCTGTGCTCGGTCGACAAGGCCAACGTGCTTGATGCCTCGCAGCTCTGGCGGCAGGTGGTCATCGAGGTGGCCAAGGATTACCCGGATGTCGAACTGAGCCACATGCTGGTCGACAACGCGGCGATGCAGCTGGTGCGCGGCCCGAAGCAGTTCGACGTGATCGTCACCAGCAACATGTTCGGCGACATCCTGTCGGACATTGCCGCGCAGCTCACCGGCTCGATCGGCATGCTGCCGTCGGCCAGCCTCAACGAGCGCGGCCAGGGCATGTACGAGCCAAGCCACGGCTCGGCGCCGGACATTGCGGGTCAGGGTGTCGCCAATCCGCTGGCGATGCTGTTGTCGGTGGCGATGCTGCTGCGCTACTCGCTCAAGCGCGGCGATCTCGCCGACCGGATCGAGGCTGCCGTGCGCAAGGTGCTCGCGGCTGGCCTGCGCACCGGCGATATCGCCAAGCCGGGCGAAGCGCGCATCGGCACCGCCGCGATGGGCGATGCGGTGGTCGCGGCCCTCGGCGCCTGAGGCAGCCGTTCGGGGTCATCCGTTTTCATGCAGTTCGCAGTTCTGTCGGAGAGGTCGTGATGTTGAAGAAGCTCGGGATGGTCGGTTGGCGCGGCATGGTCGGTTCGGTGCTGATGCAGCGCATGCAGGACGAGCGCGATTTCGCGCAGGTCGAGACACATTTCTTCTCGACCTCCAACCCGGGCGCGCCGGGGCCTTGGCTGTACGGCGTGGAATCGCCGCCGCTGAAAGATGGCAACAACGTCGACGCGCTCAGGCAGATGGACATCATCATCACCTGCCAGGGTGGCGACTACACCAACGCGATCTACCCGCAGCTGCGGGCCAGCGGCTGGAACGGCTACTGGATCGACGCGGCGAGCGCGCTGCGCATGAAGGACGACGCGGTGATCATCCTTGATCCTGTCAACCGCAAGGTCATCGACGCCGCGATCGCTAAAGGCATCAAGAACTATGTCGGCGGCAACTGCACCGTGTCGCTGATGCTGATGGCGCTCGGCGCGCTGTACAAGGCCGATCTGGTCGAGTGGATGTCGGCGATGACCTATCAGGCCGCATCCGGCGCCGGTGCCGCCAACATGCGCGAGCTGCTGGCGCAGATGGGCGTGCTGGAGGCTGCGGTTGCTCAGGAACTGGCCGACCCGGCATCGGCGATCCTGGAGATCGACCGCAAGGTCGCCGGCGTCCAGCGTTCGGCGGAATTCCCGACAAAGAACTTCGGTGCGCCGCTGGCGGGCTCGCTGATTCCGTACATCGACAAGCAGCTCGACAACGGCCAGTCGAAGGAAGAGTGGAAGGGCCAGTCGGAAACCAACAAGATCCTCGGCCGCGAAGCCGATCCGATTCCGGTCGACGGCATCTGCGTGCGCATCGGCGCGATGCGCTGCCACTCGCAGGCGCTGACCATCAAGCTGAAGCGCGACGTGCCGATCGAGGAGATCGAAGCGATGATCGCCGCCGACAACGAGTGGGTGCGCGTGGTGCCGAACACCCGCGAAGCGAGCATCCGCGATCTGACGCCGGTGGCCGTCACCGGCACCCTCAACGTCGCCGTCGGCCGGCTGCGCAAGCTGAACATGGGCCCGGAATATCTCGGCGCCTTCACCGTCGGTGACCAGCTGCTGTGGGGCGCGGCCGAGCCCCTGCGCCGCATGCTCCGCATTCTGGTGGACGCATGAGCGGGTCGGCCGGTGAGCGCCGCTTCGATGTCGCCGTGGTCGGCGCCACCGGCGCGGTCGGCGAGCAGCTGCTGGACATCCTGAAGGATCGCGCGTTCCCGGTCGGCAAGGTGTACGCGCTGGCCTCCGAGCGCAGCGCCGGCACCACGGTCAAGTTCGGCAATCGCGATCTGGTGGTCGAGGATGTCGCCGGCTTCGATTTCGGCAAGGTCCAGATCGGCCTGTTCTCGCCGGGTGCTGCCGTGTCGGCGGTGTACGCGCCGAAGGCAGCGGCAGAAGGCTGCGTGGTGATCGACAACACCTCGCAGTTCCGGCAGGACCCCGAGGTGCCGCTGGTGATTCCGGAAGTCAATCCGGAGGCGATCGCCGGCTACACGACACGCGGCATCATCGCCAATCCGAACTGCTCGACGATCCAGATGCTGGTCGCGCTGAAGCCGATCCAGGACGCCGTCGGCATCGAGCGCATCAATGTCGCGACCTACCAATCCGTCTCGGGCACCGGCAAGGAGGCGATCGAGGAACTCGCGGGCCAGACTGCGGCGCTGCTGAACGGAAAACCGATAGAGCGCAGC
>CAYPJK010000087.1:0-8774 GCA_964411025.1 uncultured Nevskia sp. | reverse complement strand
CCTGGGTGGCCGCGTGGGCCCACATCAGCCGGTTCATCGCCGGGGCGACGAAGACCGGCTTGTCGGTGGCCAGCACGAGGGTCGTCAGCAGGTCGTCGGCAAGGCCATGCGCGATCTTCGCCAGCGTGTTGGCGGTGGCCGGCGCGATGACGATGGCATCCGGCCAGCGGGCCAGTTCGATGTGGCCCATCGCCGCTTCGGCCGCCTCATCCCATAGCGAGGCGCGCACTGGCTTCCCGGTCAGCGCCTGAAAGGTCTGGGCGCCGATGAAACGTTGCGCCGACGCGGTCATCACCACCTGCACGTCGCAGCCGGCCTTGATGAAGCGGCGTGCCAGCTCGGCGGACTTGTAGGCGGCGATACCGCCGGTCAGCGCCAGCAGGATGCGCGGCCCGGCGTTCGGGTTCGTGGGCATGGTTCGGAGTTACCGGCCGGGACGTGGCGTGATCTGAGGCGCGGAATTGTAGCGGCTGGCCGGGTTAGCCTCGTCCGGTCATCGAGGTTGCTCACGGATGGAGCCCGCAATGCCGATCACCGACTGGCCGGAAGACGAGCGTCCGCGCGAAAAGCTGCTGAGCCGGGGCGCCGAGGCGCTGTCCGATGCCGAGCTGCTGGCGATCTTCCTGCGCACCGGCGTGGCCGGCCGCAGCGCGGTTGATCTGGCGCGTGACCTGCTGACCCGCTTCGGCGGCCTGCGCGCGCTGCTGAAGGCGCCGCGCGACACCTTCTGCGCCGCCCACGGCCTCGGCGATGCCAAGTACGCGCAGCTGCAGGCGGTGATGGAAATCGCACGACGCCATCTGGCCGAGCGGCTGCGCGAGCGCAGCGCGCTGACCGACCCCGCCGCCACCCGCGAATTCCTGCAGCTCAAGCTGCGCGATCTCGATCACGAGGCGTTCTGCGCGCTGTTTCTCGACAGCGCCCATCAGGTGCTCGGCTTCGAAGTGCTGTCCAGCGGCACGCTCAATGCCGCCAGCGTCTATACCCGGGAAGTGGTCAAGCGCGCGCTGCACCAGCAGGCGGCGGCAGTGATCTTTGCGCACAACCATCCTTCCGGCGTCGCCGAACCGAGCACGGCCGATCGTCGGCTGACCGAGCGTCTGTGCGCCGCACTGGCGCTGGTCGACATCCGGGTGCTCGACCACTTCGTCATTGGCGAAGGCCGGCCGGTATCGTTTGCCGAACGCGGCTGGCTGTGATGTTGCCCTCTGCACGCGACGATTTCCGGCTGCCGGGCCTTGCCGGTGCCGGATCATGCTGGTACATTTCGCGTCCTTTTTCGCGGCACCCCCCAGTTTCGAGGTTCGCATGTCCAGAGTCTGCCAAGTCACCGGCAAGAAGCCGATCGTGGGAAACACGGTCAGCCACGCCAACAACAAGCGTCGCCGCCGCTTCCTGCCCAACCTGCACACCCATCGTTTCTGGTTTGAAGCCGAGAAGCGGTTCGTGAGCCTCCGCGTGTCCGCCAACGGCATGCGCATCATTGACAAGAAGGGCGTCGAAGCGATCATCGCCGACCTTCGTTCGCGCGGCGAGAAGGTGTAAGACATGGCCAAGGGCAAGAAAGACCGCGAGAAGATCAAGCTCATCTCGACCGCCGGGACGGGCTTCTTCTACACGACGACCAAGAACAAGAAGAACACGCCGGACAAGTTCGAGTTCTCCAAGTACGACCCGATCGTGCGCAAGCACGTGCCGTTCAAGGAAGCGAAGATCAAGTAACGCACGCAAGTGCGTTAGCCCGGCGGAGGCCGGGGTCCAGAAGGCCCGCGAAAGCGGGCTTTCTCGTTTCTGCAGCTCGCTGCGGTCTTCCGGCATGCGGTTTGACTCGGAATCGCGAAACTCGCCCCGTATGATGCGGTGCACATGGACGCCCAGAACGACATCCTCGGTCGCGACAATCCGCATCACCGGAACCTGGAGCATGCCCGCGCCCAGGTGATCGAGATGCTGACGCGCCAGGCCGTCGAGCGGGAACTGGTATCCCGCTCGGAAGCCGGTCACGGCGCGCCGGTTGATGTGGTCAGCCAGCTGGTCGCCCGCCAGCAGCAGGCGGCGCTCGAGCAGCGGCTGCTGCGCTTCCACCCGGCCGACATTGCCTTCGTCCTCGAAAGCCTGCCCCCGGAAGCACGCGAAATGGCCTGGGCGCTGGTCCGGTCCGAACGGCGCGGCACGGTGCTGCTGGAAACCACCGACGCGGTCCGCCGCAGCCTGGTCGAAGGCATGCCGCCGGCCGACATCGTCGCCGCTTTCCACCATCTGGATTCCGACGACATCGCCGAACTGATCGCTTCGCTGCCGCCGGATACCGCGGCCGAAGTGCTGGCGCGGCTCGACACCACCGACCAGGCGGAAGTGCGCGCGGTGCTGAGCTTCCCGGAAGGCACGGTCGGCGCGCTGATGGATCTCGACTTCACCACGGTACGTGACGACGCGCCGCTGGAAGCGGTGCTGCGCCTGCTGCGTCGGCGCAGGCGCCTGCCAGCCGATACCAACCAGCTGATCGTCGTCGACCGCGCCAAGGTGCTCCGGGGCGTGCTGACGCTGGAACAGCTGCTGCTGAGTGAACCGGAGCGCACGGTCGGCGAGGTGATGACGCCGAACCCGCACTTCTTCTATACCGACGATGCGGTCACCGACGCGATCGACAGCTTCGAACGCTACGACCTGATTTCCGCGCCGGTGGTGAACCTGCACCGCGAAGTCGTCGGCCGCATCGCGGTCGACGAGATCGTCGACGCCATCAAGGCGCAACAGGAACGCGACAACCTGCGCCAGGTCGGCCTGCGCGAGGACGAGGACCTGTTCGCGCCGGTCTGGAAATCCGGCCGCAACCGCTGGCCGTGGCTGGCGCTGAACCTGTTTACCGCCTTCGCTGCCTCGCGGGTGATCGGCTTCTACGAGCCGACCATCGAAAAGCTGGTGGCGCTGGCGACGCTGATGCCGATCGTCGCCTCGATCGGCGGCAACACCGGCAACCAGACGATGGCGCTGGTGATCCGCGCGCTGAGCCTGAACCAGCTGGGTGGCGCGCTGCTGCGCAAGATGCTGCTCAAGGAACTGCTGATCGCCGCGATGAACGGCGCGATCTGGGGAACGGCGCTCGGCGCGGTGACCTTCGCGATCTACCACGACCTGAAGCTGGGCCTGGTGATTGCCACCGCTACCTTGCTGGAACTGATTGTCGCGGCAGCGGCCGGGGCGATCATCCCGGTGTCGCTGGAACGCTTCGGCCGTGACCCGGTGCTCGGCTCCAGCGTGATCCTCACCGCGCTGACGGACAGCATGGGCTTTCTGATCTTCCTGGGGCTGGCCGCGCTGGTTCTGGTCTGAGTTCATCGCCAACGCGTCATTGCGTTGTCACGGCCCTTGGCCTACTGTGCGCGGCCTTGAAACCCGGCGGTCGCGCTCGCGACGCGCATGGAGCCTGGATGGAAACGCAATTCGCCACCGTCAACACGCTCGCCGACGACCTGATCGCGTCGTGCCAGCTGTTCCACGCACGCGGCTGGGTGCCGGCGACCGGCGGCAATTTCTCCGCCCGGCTCGATGATCGACACCTGCTGATCACCGCCAGCGGCGTGCACAAGGGCGAACTGGCACGGGCCGATTTCATGGTGGTTGATGTCGACGGCCAGGCGCTGGAAACGGGTCGCAAGTCGTCGTACGAGACCGGGCTGCATACCCAGCTGTATCGCTTTGCGCCGGACATCGGCGCCGTGCTGCACGTTCATTCGGTCGCGAATACGGTGCTGTCGCGGCAGCATGACGTGATTCGGCTGTCCGGCTACGAACTGCTGAAGATTCTGCCCGGCATCATCGAGCCGTCGGTGACGGTGGAGATCCCGGTGTTCGACAACGATCAGGACATCGCCCGTCTGGCCCGACAGGTGGATGCCCGGATGAGGGAACCAACGGCCATGCCGGCTTATCTGATAGCCGGGCATGGCCTCTACACCTGGGGCAGGACGGTGCGCGAAGCACGTTACCGCCTGGAAGCCCTGGAATTCATGTTTGAGTGCGAGTTGTGGAGCAACAGGAGAAACCCATGAGTGAACTCCGGATTTACGAGGAAAACGCGCGGCCGGTGGCCACGTACACGAAATTCGAGGACATCCGCGATCAGCTGGAGAGGATCGGTGTGCAGTTCGAGCGCTGGGAAGCCAGCAAGCCGCTGGATTCGCAGGCCACGCAGGACGAGATCATCGAGGCTTATCGCGGTTCGGTGAACCGGCTGATGAACCAGTACGGCTTCAAGTCGGTCGACGTGATCAGCCTGCACCCGGCGCATCCGCAGAAAGATGTCTTGCGTGCGAAGTTCCTGAGCGAACACCGGCATGACGAATTCGAGGTGCGCTTTTTCGTCGATGGCGAAGCGCTGTTCTACATCCGCGACCAGGGCCGGGTGCACGGCGTGCTGTGCTCGAAGGGCGATCTGATTTCGGTGCCGGCCAATGTCCGCCACTGGTTCGACATGGGCCCGAACCCGAACTTCAAGGCGATCCGCCTGTTCATCACGCCGGATGGCTGGGTGGCCAACTTCACCGGCGACGCCATCGCCGACCGCTTCCCGCGGCTGGAAGCACCGCACTACCAGCAGGCCGCCTGAGCGTCACTGCTGCAGCGAAGGCCGCCTTCTGGCGGCCTTCGCGTTTTCAGGGTGAGATCCGACGGCCTTGCGAGCACCGCTCGCAGTCGGATCGAGCGCCCGGCCCGATGGCCGGGCCGGGTTCCGCCCCATCCTAGTCCCGCCCGCCTCAGAACGACACTGCCATGCCCATTCGCGCCATCGTTACCGATATCGAAGGAACCACATCCTCGATCGACTTCGTGCACCAGACGCTGTTTCCGTACGCGAAGCAGCACCTGCGCCGCTATCTGCACACCCACTCGGGCGAGCGTCATGTCGCCGCGCAGATCGACGCCACGGCCGAACTCGAAGGCCGCCGTTTCGCCAGCATCGACGAGGCCGCCGACGTGCTGGAGCGCTGGATCGCCGAGGACCGCAAGGCCACGCCGCTGAAGGATCTGCAAGGGCTGATCTGGGCCGAAGGCTACGCGGCGGGCGAACTGACCGGCCACGTCTATGCCGACACGCCGGTGTTCCTGCGCCAGTGGCATGCCACGGGCAAGGCGCTTTACGTGTACTCGTCCGGCTCGGAAGCGGCGCAGAAGCTGATCTTCGGCCATTCGGACGCCGGTGACCTCCGGCCGCTGTTCTCCGGTTATTTCGATACCCGGATCGGCATGAAGCGCGAGGCACAGTCGTACCGGACGATCCTCGAACGGATCGACCTGCCGGGCGATGCCGTGCTGTTCCTGTCCGACATCGGCGAAGAGCTCGATGCCGCCCGCGAAGCAGGCCTGCAGACCTTCCAGCTGATTCGCGACAGCAAGGCCCGGCCGTTTCCGGCCCACCGTCAGGCCAGGGATTTCTCGGAAGTCGTGGTCGACTGATCGATCGGCACCGCCGCTTCGGTGGCCAGCGCCCCACCCTGCTCGCTGTCGCCGATCTTCTTCCAGCACCAATGCCAGGGCTCGTACAGATAGCCCTCGGCATTGCCTTTCGGGTAGGTCATGGTGAAGCCGTAGCGGGCGGCATTGGCGGTCAGCCAGCGGAATGCCTCGGTCTGGTCGAAGGCTTCCTCCAGCGGCGGACAGCCGGCCTCGCCGATGTCCACCGCACGTCCGGTGTGATGCTCGCTGCAGCCGGGTGGCGCGTTGACGGTCAGGATCTCGTCGATGGTCCGGCCCTTGGCCAGCTTGGCGCGGATCAGGCTCGCCTGGTAGTCGATGCTGCGGAACGCCGACACCATCAGCAGGCCGACGCCGTCATCCCCGGCCGCCATCCGCATCGCCGACCAGGCGACCGCAGCTCCGGGCACCAGCAGCTTGTCGCGGCCATCGGTGCCCAGGCCGATCGGCTGCAGACGCTGGGCCTCGACATAGACCGGCAGCCGGCGCGCCTTGACCCGTCTCGGCGAAATGCCGAGCTCCTGCCAGAAGCCGAGCACCCGGGCCCGGTAGGGTGCCGGCAGCCGCGCCGCCATCAGCCGGCCTGCAGCCGTTCGCGCCAGCCGTACGCCGGATCGCCGATCACCACGAAGCCGGGGTTCAGCAGCGAGTCCTTGGTGTTGTAGCGCAGCGGCTGCCAGTCCGGCAGGCGCAGCACGGTGGCACCAGCGACTTCGGCCAGGCACTGCGCAGCGGCGGTGTCCCATTCGCTGGTCGGGCCGGTGCGCGGATAGAAGTCCGCCAGCCCTTCCGCGACCATGCAGAACTTCAGCGACGAGCCGCGGCTGACCTGATCGTGCTCCGGTGCCTTGGCCAAGAAGGCGTCGAGTGCGGCGTCGCGATGCGACTTGGTGACCACCAGCGACGGGCGCGCCGGCGTGGCACGGGTGCGGATCGCGTGGCGCTGGCCGTCGCGGATCACGAAGGCACCGACCCCACGTGCCGCGAAGTAGCGGGTGTCAGTGACCGGCACATGGACCACGCCGAGCACGGCTTCGTGGCGGTCGATCAAGGCGATGTTGACGGTGAAATCGCCGTTGCGCTTGATGAACTCCTTGGTGCCGTCGAGCGGATCGATCAGCCAGTAACGCGTCCAGTCGCGCCGGGTGTCGTAGCCGATCGCCGCGTCTTCCTCGCTGAGGCAAGGGATGTCCGGCGTCAACGCGGCAAGCCCGGCAATGATCGTGCGATGCGCGCGCAGATCGGCCTGGGTCAGCGGCGAAGCGTCGTCCTTGGTGCTGACCGCAAAGTCGGAGTGGTAGACATCGAGGATCTCCCGGCCGGCCGCGACGGCGATGGCGAGAACGGGTTCCAGCAGGTCGGCAAGCGCGTGATCGGTCATGTCGGAGCAGGTGGTGGGCGCCGTTATGATACCGGCCATGACTCCAGGCCCTGCGGATTCCGCGCCAATCGATTGGTCGCAGATCGACCACGTGCTGCTCGACATGGACGGAACGGTCCTTGATCTGGCGTTCGACAACCACTTCTGGCTGACGCTGCTGCCGCAGCGCTACGCCGAACGCCGGCAGCTGGCCTATGACGAGGCCTGGGCTGCCCTGTCGCGCGAGTTTCAAGCGACGCAGGGAACGCTCGACTGGTACTGCCTCGATTACTGGAGCCGGTTCACCGGACTCGACATTGCAGCGATGAAGATCGAGCTGCAGCACCGCATCCGCGTGCTGCCCGGCAGCGAGGATTTCCTGACTGCGGTCCGCGCCAGCGGGCGACCGCTGTGGCTGGTGACCAATGCCCATCCCGGCAGCTGGCGGGTGAAGCTGGAGCGCACCGGCATCGGTCGCCACTTCGACCGGGTGATCTCGTCGCACGACTTCGGCATGCCGAAGGAAGATCCGCGCTTCTGGCCGGCGCTGCGCGCGCAGCATCCGTTCGATCCGGCGCGCGCGCTGTTCGCTGATGACAGCCTGTCGGTGCTTGAAACCGCGAAGGCCCATGGCATCCGCGAGGTGGTGGCGATCCGCCACCCGGATTCGACCGCTGCGCCGCGCGTGATCGACGGCTTCACGGCCGTCGATCGGCTGCCGCAGCTGCTGCCGATCTAGCGCCGGGCGTTCAGCGCGTCGGGCGGGTCGACCGTGGCCGACCGCCGCCAGGGCGGCCGCCCCCCGGACGCCCGCCGCCGCCATTGCGACGCGGCGGTGCACCGCTGCGATCGCGGTGCACGTGCTTCGGCTTGATGTAGTCCTGCGGCATCAGATCATCCGGGTTCAGCGACTGCGGGATGCGCATGCCGATCGCCTTTTCAATGTCCGGCAGCGAATACACCCAGGTCTCGCAGCACAGCGAAATCGCGTCGCCCGAAGCGCCGGCGCGCGCGGTGCGGCCAATGCGGTGCACGTAGTCCTCGCTGTCCTGCGGCAGATCGAAGTTGATGACGTGCGAGACCTCGGGAATGTGCAGGCCGCGGGCCGCGACATCGGTGGCCACCAGCACCGGCAGCTCACCGAGCTTGAACTCCGCCAGAAGCCGCTCGCGCTTGTTCTGCGGCACATCGCCGGACAGCACGCCGGCGTTGAAGCCGTTGGCCTTCAGCGCCGCTTCGACATCTTCGGCACCACGCTTGGTGTTGACGAACACCAGCGTGCGAATCGGCGCGTGATGACGCATCAGGCCGACCAGCATCGGCAGCTTGTCTTCGTTGGCAACGTGGATCAGCGACTGGCGCACCCGCTCGGCAGTCACCTGCTCGGGCTGGATCTCGATGCGCGTCGGGCTGTTCATGTGCTCGTAGGCCAGTTCCAGCACGCGGTGCGACAGCGTCGCCGAGAACAGGTAATTGATCCGCGAGCCCGGGCGCGGCATGCGCCGCATCAGGAAGCGGATATCGGCAATGAAGCCGAGGTCGAACATGCGATCGGCTTCATCGAGCACCAGCACCTCGATGCCGTTGAGCTTGTAGATGCCCTGCTTGAAGAAGTCGATCATTCGTCCCGGCGTGCCGATCAGGATGTCGACGCCCTCGGTGATCGCGGTCTTCTGCGCGTCGTAGCCGGTGCCGCCGTAGACCGCCGTCATCTTCAGGCCGGTGTGGGCACCGAGCTGCACGGCGTCGTTGTAGATCTGCAGCGCCAGTTCGCGGGTCGGCGCCAGGATGTAGGCGCGCGGCTGTCCCGGTTCGCCGACGCGGGGCTGGGTCAGCAGGTGATGCATCGTCGCCAGCAGGAAGGCGGCAGTCTTGCCGGTGCCGGTCTGCGCCTGTCCGGCCAGATCCTTGCCGGCCAGCGCCAGCGGCAAGGTTTCCG
>CAYPJK010000086.1:0-8802 GCA_964411025.1 uncultured Nevskia sp. | reverse complement strand
CCAACGCGAAGGGCTATTACATCGGCGGCTCGGTCGGTTTCACCGACAACGCCACGATCGGCGTCCGTTACCTGAGCGCCACCGAAATCAGCGGCCCGAAGCTCGGCATCGACGTGCTGCAGCTCGATGTCAGCGCCAGCTTCTTCTGATCCGGAGGACCGCCCCATGCGTCCAGGCCTCGCCCGTTGCCTGCTGCCGCTGCTGGCCGCCGTGCCGATGCTCGCTGCCGCAGAAGGTACGCTCGACACCCGGCTGCGTGACCAGCTGCGCCAGACCATCCTCGAACTGCGCCAGCTGCAGGACGAGAACGCCCGGCTGAAAAGCCAGATCAACGCCGCACCGGTGAAGCCGGCCGCAGATCCCGACGCCGAGCAGCGCCTGCGCCGCGCGGTCGCCGAAGCCGGCCGCCTCAGCACGCAGGGCGCGGCGCTGGCGCAGGAACTCGACAGCGCCAAGGCACAGATCGCCGAGCTGAACCGCCGGCTCGACAGCGCCAGCGCCGACGGCCGCGCGGCACAGGGCCGCGAACGCCAGCTCGGCGCTGACCTGGCCGCCGAGCGCGCCAGCACCGCGAGCTGCGAGCGCCACAACGCCGAACTGGTCGCGCTCGGCCGCGAGCTGGTCGACCGCTACCACGCGCGCGGCTTCACCGATGTGCTGCTCGATCGCGAGCCGCTGACCGGCGTTCACCGCATCCGCTTCGAAACCCTGGTGCAGACCTACGAAAGCCGGCTGCGCGAGCAGCGCGTGACACCGCCGGCTGCGCCGAATCCCGCCACTGCCGACGCTTCCAGTCCATGACCGATACCGCCACTTCCACCGCTACGCCCGCGCTCGTCGAGCATCTCGGCATCGACGGCCTCACCGACCTGCTGCAGCGTGCCGGCTTTCGCGCCAATGCCGCCAGCGACGGTCAGCGGCCGCTGGTGCAGAGCGCCGTGCAGGGGCTGGGCTTTCTGCTGGTGCCGGGGAATCCGGCGCGCATCGCCGCCGACCGCTATGTCGATTTCAGCTTCAACTGCCTGATCCGGCTTGAAACGCCATTGCCGGCGACGCTCGTCGATCAGTGGAACGAGAACAAGCGCTTCGGCCGCTGCTTCCAGCGCGATGGCCTGCTGGTGCTGGCTTTCGACGTGATGCTGGCCGGCGGCGTTGCCGACCGTTTCCTGCTCGCGCAATGCGAGATGTGGGACCGGCTGATGCACGACTTCATCGCGCACCTGCGCCAGACCCCGGCCGTCGGCACCGTCCGCCAGCCCGCCTGATGTTCCCAGCTCCATCCGAGTGCGCGCCATGACCCGTTCCCGCCGTTCGCCGTCGCTGCCGACCGCTGCGCCGCCGCTGCTGCTGTCTCTGCGCGGCCGGCTTCGCTGGCTGGCACTGCACGGGCTGATCGGCGCGCCGGTCGGCCTCGGGCTGGCGCTGCCCGGCGATGCCGGCGCGGCCGGCTTCGGCACCGCGCAGTGGTTCGGCCAGGCGGGCGCGACACCGGTGACCGGGAGCCGCCCGGCCACGACCGGGCTGCCGACCGGCGCGGCCGATGGCCTGGGCGGCGTGATCACCCCGGACCAGGCGCGGCTGCGCGCCGATCGCTCGCTGCGCGACCTGAACCGCTCGCTGGAGCAGATCAATGTTGCCCGCCGCGAGCAGCAGCTGGCCGCGCAGGCGGCGCTGTCGCTGAACAGCGATGTCCCGGACGGCCATGTCGCCGGAGGCCTGCTGGAAGTGCAGGAAGCGGTGCTCCAGCGCAGCGACAGCCAGGGCTGTCTCAATGCGGCGGCCTGCCTGTGGGTCAATGCCGAACTGCCGGTGGCAACGGTCGACAACGGCCATCACACGGTGACCGTCGAGCAGACCGACAGCAAGGCGATCCTGACCTGGGACTCGCTGCGCGTCGGCCGCAACACCACCTTGCACATCGACCAGCGCGCCGGCACCCAGAGCGATGGCCGCAACGACTGGGTGGCGCTGAACCGGGTCAAGCCGGGCGCCGAGCCGACCGTCGTGCAGGGCCAGATCAAGGCCGAGGGCACGGTCTACCTGATCAACCA
Source organism: uncultured Nevskia sp. (assembly GCA_964411025.1). Lineage (GTDB taxonomy): Bacteria > Pseudomonadota > Gammaproteobacteria > Nevskiales > Nevskiaceae > Nevskia. Next base: position 6,751 of record CAYPJK010000086.1, on the reverse strand, counting down.
GAACGGCGTGCTGTTCGGTGCTGGCAGTCAGGTCAACGTCAATTCGCTGCTGGTCTCGACCCTGCCGCTGTACCAGACCGGCGCGGTGACGAGCCTTGCCGACACCAGCGCCGCCCAGCTCGAAGCCAGCAATCGCCTGTTCCTCAGCACCGGGCTGACCTCGGTGGGGACCGGTACGGCCAACGGCAACGTGCTCGGCATCGCCGATGCCGGCAATCTGAGCATCGAGACGGCCCAGCAGCTGGATGCCGTGCTGCCGGCCGATATCCGCGTCGAGCGCGGCGCGACGATCTCGGTGAATCAGGAAGGCTTTGCGCTGATCGCCGCACCGAACATCCACCAGGCCGGCCGCATCGCCGCCACCGACAGCCAGGTGGTACTGGCCGCCGGCATGGGTGTGACCCTGACCAACAACAGCGGCGGACGCGGCTTCACGACCGCCACCGGTGGCCGCGTCAGCGACCGCAGCGACGGCGGAGCCGACATCACGCCGGCCTTCGCGATCGACAACACCGGCATCGTCGAGTCGCTGCGCGGCAGCCTGACGATGCGCGCCACCCGCATCGAGCAGGACGGCGTGCTGCTGTCGTCCACCAGCGTGTCGCGGCCGGGCAGCATTGACCTGCTGGCCCGCGATCAGTCGGGCACCCTGCGCCACGGCGCGGTCAGCATCGGGGCCGGGGCGCTGACGGCGATCCTGCCGGACGACGCCACCGCCGCCGACGACACCACCAACTCCACCGACAGCGCCGACGCACTGTTCCGGCCGCTCGGCATCACCATTGGCGGCGCGGCGATCACGATCGCCTCCGGCGCCCTGCTGGAAGCACCAGGCCACAAGGTCAGCCTGACCGCCGTTGCCGAGAATGACGCGGCGGTATCGTCTTCAGGCCTGCGTGATGGCGAAATCGCCGGCCGCGTCTATCTGGACCGCGATGCGGTGATCGACGTCGCCGGCCTGTCCGACGTGCAGGTACCGCTGGCCAACGTGCTGGTGCGCGTGCCGCGCCTAGGTCTCAATGAACTGGCCGATTCTCCGCTGCAGCGCAACGGCCTGCTGTTCGGCAGTGCCGTGGTCATCGACAGCCGGCTGTCGGGCGTCCGCGACGACGGCGTCGCCTGGGTCGGCACGCCGCTGGCGAACGTCGCCGGCTACGTCGAGCAGATTTCGCGCACCGTCCGCGAGCTATTGTCGAATGCCGGTGACATCAGCCTGATCGGTGGCGAAGTGATCGGCCGCGAGAACTCGGTGCTGAACCTGAGCGGCGGCTACATCCACTACCTCGGCGGCCGGCTCGACAGCACCCGGCTGGTCACCGCCAGCGGCTCGGTGGTCGACATCGGCAACGCCGATCCGAACGTCCGCTACGTCGGCTTCGCCGGCCAGACCGTCGAAGCCCATCCGCGCTGGAACCTCGACCGCCGTTTCGTCAATCCGCTGCTCAGTTCGCTGCTTGGCAGCCGCTACGAGGCCGATGACGTCTGGGGCGGCAATGCCGGCGTGCTGACCATCGCCAGCCAGAGCGGCAGCCTGCTTGGCTCGACGGTCGAAGGCCGCGCGTTTGCCGGTCGCCAGCAGGTGCTGAGCCGGCAGCAGCCGCTGGGCGGCGGCGTGACGTTCGGCGGCAGCATCAGCAGCCAGATTTACCCGGTCACCAGCCCCGCGACCGCCGGGCTGAGCTACCGGCTGGCCGAACGGCTGCCGGGCGATCTGTTGGGTGCCGGCTTCACGGCCGGCACCCTGCTGCCGCCGCGCGGTGCCGATGCGGGCAACCGCGATGACAGCGGCTGGTGGGTGACGGTCCCGGTCGCGAACCTGCGCGACGGCGGCATCAGCCGGATCAAGGTGCTGGCCGACCTGCCGGAAGCAGTCGATCTCGGCGGCGAGATCGTCGTCGAATCCGGCACCCGCGTCGCGGTACCGGCCGGCGGCAGCATCGAGCTGAGCGGCGCGCGGATTCGCGTGGAAGGGGATCTGACCGCCCATGGCGGCAGCATCAATCTGCAGGCCACCGGCCGTACCTACAACGCCGGCAGCACCACCGCCGCGCAGACCGCCGCCGATCAGGAGTCGGCGCGTGGCGACATCGTGATCGCCGAGGGCGCGACGCTTGATGTCTCCGGCCTCTACGTCAACGACGCCGGTGCCGCGGCCGATGCCATGCACGGCGATGCCTGGGTCAACGGCGGCAGCATCCGCCTGACCACGCTGCAAAGCTCGCAGCAGTCGCGCCTCGGTACCGACAGCAATGGCGACGAGCAGGTCGATGTCATCGACCTGACCGGCGGCATCCGCCTCGAAGCCGGCTCGACGCTCGATGCCCGCTCGGGTGCCTGGCTGCGTCCGGACGGCTTGCTGCAGCGGGATGCCAACGACGTGGCGATCGGCAACGGCGGCAGCATCGCGCTGCGGACCTACGTGGCGCCACAGGTGCCGTTCGGCCGCGATCCCTTGCTGGCGCTGCCGACCGTGCTGCCCTCGGCTGCCGGCGGCCTGCTGCTCGACGGCCGGCTGCTCGGCTTTGGCTTCAACCGCGGTGCCAGCCTGCTGCTGCGCGCGGCCGAGTTCCAGATTGGCGGCACGGTGGCGGCCGACCGGCCGTGGGCAACCGCGCTGGCGCCGTCGCTGTTCACCGACAACGGTTTCGGCCGTTTCGAACTGCAGGCGCTCTACGACGCCCGCATTGCCGACAACACCGCGCTGCTGTTGCAGCAGCGCAACCTGGTGCCGGTCGCCGGTGGCGATGGCCGGCTGACGCTGTTCAACCTGCCCACCGGCACGGCGCTGGATGCGCTGCAGGCGGGTGGCGCGATCGGCACCGATACGCTGGATGACTTCCGCCGGCGGCCGGTGGACCTGGTCATGAACGCGGGCGAGTACCTGACCTGGGGCCAGCGCGATCCGCTGGACCCGAACCGCATCACCGCGCCGGATCTGCGCGCATCCGGCATCACCGGCACGCTGAGTGTCGGCCTCGGTGCCAGTGTGCTGGGCGACCCGGGCGCGAACCTGAGCTTCGGCTCGCTGAACCAGCTGACCGTGCTCGGCAGCCTGATCGCGCATGGCGGCAAGATCACCCTGAGCATCGACACCGCCCGCGGCGGCTACGCGCAGAACCCCGGCTTCGTGTCGGATGGCAACGCCTACAGCACCGCCGGGAAATCGATCTGGCTCGGTCCGGACAGCCTGATCGATGTGTCCGGCATCGCCGTGATCGATCGCAGCAGCGCGGCGGCGCTGGCCGGCACCGACGTCGCCGGCCGCGTGCTGGGCGGCGGCGAGGTCACGCTCAGTGCCGACACCGGCATGATCATCGCCGTCAGCTGCACCGATCTGGCCGACTGCCCCGGCAGCGCACCGGCGTCGGCCGGCACGTCGTCGACGCCTGCGTCCGGCAACCAGCCCACCGGGCCGACGCCATCGTTCGGCGACAACAGCGGTGGTGGCGGTGGTGGCGGTGGTGGCGGTGGTGGCGGTGGTGGCGGCACGGGCGGCGGAGGCGGCACCGGTGGCGGTGGCGCGGACCCGCAGTTCCCGGTGGTCCGCCAGGCGACGATCAGCCTGTCCGGCACCGAGGCGACGGTCGGCGTGCTGTTCCCGTGCACGCGCCTGCCGCTCGGCACCGCCCTGTTCAGTGATGGCGGCAACCTGCGGATCGGCGCCGGCACGGGCCTGTACTTCGATGCCCGGCTGCTGGCCGATGGCGGCAGCCCGCAGGCACGCGGCGGCAGCCTGACGGTGACGCCGCTGATCGGCCGGCTGGGCAGCAGCAACGGCTTCGATGGCGCGACGCGGATGCTGCTGTCGGCGCGGCCGGCAGCGCTGCCGGCCGCGCTGAAGCGGCCCGGCCAGCCGCTCAGCAGCGACCCAGCCGTGCAGCCGGATGGCGTGATCCGCTTCGGCGCATCGCTGCTCGATGGCGCCGGCTTCGACAACCTGACGCTGGGCAGTGATCCGCTGCTGATCGCCGACAATGATCCGGTGCCGATTGATGTCATCGACAGCCTGAACATCACCGTCGGCCGCTCGATCAGCATCAACACGCTGCATCTGAACGCCCAGCCGCTGAACGCCGATGGCAGCGCCAGTGGTGCCCGCCTGGAGATCGGCCTGAACGCGCCGTACGTGTCGCTGCACGGCTACCGGCAGGGCGGCATCTACGAGGAAACCGCGAACTGGCAGCCGGCCAAGGGCGATGCGCGGCTGAGCGTCAATGCCACCGCGATCGATATCGGCGGCCATCTGGCGCTCGACGGTTATCGCAAGGTGGACCTGTTCGCCCGCGAGGACATCCGCTTCGTCACGCCGCCGGCGTACAGCAACATTCTGGGCAACAGCCTGCGCTACGAATCGGTACCGGCCGTGCTGCAGGTGTCGGCCGACATCGAATTCTCCGCCGGCCGCCTGTACCCGGCGACCGGCAACAGCGCCTACATCATCGCCAACAACGCCTCGCTGTTCGGCAACGGCCGCTCCACTGCCAGCGTCAGCTTCAAGCTGGCAGCCGGCGCGCGGGCCACGCCGCTGTCGGTCGGTGGCCGGCTGGTGGTGATGGCCGACGAGATCCGCCAGGACGGCGCGCTGTACGCGCCGGGCGGACAGATCTACCTCGGCGTCGCCAAGGACGCCGACGATTTCAGCAACTTCGCGTTGCTGCAGTACCCGACCGGCGGCGGCGACACCGGCTTCCTGCTGCCGGTGCCGACCCGCAAGGTGACGCTGTCGGACGGCAGCATCACCTCGGTGTCGCTCGATCGTCTGACCGTCCCCTATGGCCGCACGCTGGATGGCCAGAACCTGTTCTTCAACGGCACCGGCAATCGCGATGCCCGGGTCGACGAACTGCTGCAGTCGCCGGAAAAGGTCATCGGCATCACCGGTGCCGATGTCCGCGTCAACGATCTCGCGCAGATCAACCTGCGCGGCGGCGGCGACCTGATCGCCTCCGAATGGGTGGCCGGTACCGGCGGCTCGCGCGATGTGCTGTCGAGCGAGAACATCCGCTTCGTCAATGGCGTTGCCACCCCGGTGCCGCTGTATGCCGACGGCCGCCCGGTCTATGCGATCGTGCCCGGCTACGCCGGCCTGGCGCCGTTCGATCCGCAGTTCCTGTCCGATCCGCTGATTGGCCAGTCGGTCTACCTCAATGGCGCACCGGGGCTGCCGGCCGGCAACTACGTGCTGCTGCCGGCTGCCTACGCGCTGCTGCCGGGCGCCTACCGCGTGGTGCAGGACACCCGGATCGAGGCGCTGGACGCCTTGTCCGAGTTCACGCCGGGCCGGCTTGCCGATGGCACCCTGCAGACCACCGGCTATTTCCGCGACACGCTGACCGGTGCGCGCGATGCCCGCAGCACCGTGTTCCAGGTCCAGGCTGCGCCGGTCTGGCAGCAGTACTCCGAATACGCGCTGACCAGCCTGAACACCTATTTCACGGATCGCGCCAGCGCCAGTAACAGTCTGCTGCGCGCGCCGGGCGACGCCGGCAAGCTGTCCTTGCTGGCCGGCGAATCGCTGGCGCTGAATGGCCGCATCGTCGCCGGTGCGCCGACCGGGCTGGCCGGTGCCGAGCTGCAGATTGCCGCGCCGCGCCTGCAGGTGATCAGCGGCAGCGCCACCGCCACCGATGGCTACGTGACCTTGAGCGCCGAGCGTCTGAACGCGATCGGTGCCTCGCACATCGTGCTGGGCGCCACCAGCATCGACTTCGCCGGCGTCATCGAAAGCTTCAACGTGATCGCCAACGATCTCGACATCGCCACGCTCGGCACCGCGCTGCAGGCCGGCGAGATCGTGCTGGCCGCGAACCAGCCCACCGCCAGCAACGGCATCACCGTGCGTGCCGGTGCCGGGCTGCAGGCGGTCGGCAACGCCACCGGCCGCGATGGCCGGCTGATCACCATTGGCTCGCTGCCGAGCAGCTTCGACGAGGAAACCGGCGCGCCGCTCGATGCCGTCAGCGGCGATGGCGCGTTCCTGCAGGTGTCGGTCAACAACGCCAACGTGCCGAGCCGCGACTACGTGCCGGGGCAGTCCTACATCGATGTCGACGGCCTGCCGCGCACCGTGCCGGGGACCGCGATCGGCACGCTGCGGATCGGCGATGGCGCGCGGCTGATCGCGCCCGGATCGCTGACCCTGGAGGCGTCCGGTGTCGTCAGTCTGGCGTCGACCACCGTGCTCGACAGCCAGGCGCTGACCATTGCGCTGCCGCGCATCGTCATCGGCAACGCGACGGGCACCAGCAGCGGCGGCGCATCGCTGCGGCTGGGCGGCGCGATCCTCGACGAGATCGCCGGGATTGCGTCGGTGAGCCTGATCGGCAGCCAGTCGATCGCCTTCGACGGCGACAGCCGGCTGCGTGCCGGCCGCGAGCTGGTGCTCGATACCGGCCTGCTGGTCGGCGGCAGCGGCACCGCGCGGCTGGAAGCCGGAGCGATCCGCTTCGTCAACACCGAAGATTCCGAAGTGCTGACCCCTGCCGCCACCGGCAGCGGCACGTTGCAGGCGCAGGCCGATCGCATCCTGTTCTCCAGCAGCCGCGATTTCGCCAGCCTGCAGCTGACCAGCAACCAGGTGTTCTCCGGCTTCGCGCGCATCGACCTTGACGCCCGCCAGGCCGTGATCGCCGATGGCGACGGCCGCATCGACTTCGGCAGCGCCGCGATCGGGCTGGACATGCCGCGCTTCGCCAGCCGCAGCAATGCCGACCTGCGACTGACCACGCTCGGCGTGTTGAGCGCGCGCGAC
>CAYPJK010000085.1:0-8875 GCA_964411025.1 uncultured Nevskia sp. | reverse complement strand
CACGCGCGGATACCGCGTGCCGGCGGTCACCTTCTGGTAAGGCGAATAGCGGGCGATCCAGGCCCACTCCTCGGGCAGATCGGGATGGCCGTACTCGCCGATCCACGAGGCGCCAGCCAGCAGCTGGTGATAGCGGCGCATGTCGAGCAGCGGCACCTGGCAGACCACCGCACCGAACAGTTCCGGCCGCTGGGTCAGCATCACCCCCATCAGCAGGCCGCCGTTGCTGCCGCCCTGGATGCCGAGATGCGGCGGCGATGTCACGCCGCGCCGGATCAGGTCCTCGGCGATGGCGATGAAATCGTCGTAGGCGCGCTGGCGGTGTTCCTTCAGCGCCGCCTGGTGCCAGGCCGGCCCGAACTCGCCGCCGCCGCGGATGTTGGCCAGCACATAGGTGCCGCCGCGTTCCAGCCATGCGGCACCGACGCCGGCGCTGTAGCTCGGCAGCATCGACACCTCGAAGCCGCCATAGCCGTACAGCAGCGTCGGATTGCGGCCATCCAGCGGCAGACCCCGGCGCGACACCTGGAAGTACGGCACCTGCGTGCCGTCCTTCGAGGTCGCGTGGTGCTGGACGATCTCCAGTCCGTCAGTCGCGAAGAACGCCGGCAGCGCCTTCAGCCGCTCGGGCGCAGCGCCGTCGAGCGTGGCGCGGAACAAGGTCGTCGGCGTCAGGAAATCGGTGACGGTCAGCCAGTAGTCGTCGCTGTCGTGGTCATCGACCTCCGACACGCCGAGCGCGCCGAACGCCGGCGCTTCGATGGCCGTGCGCGTCCAGCCATCGCGGCCCGGCCTCAGCGCATGGAGCCGGCTGCGGACCTCGTGCAGCTCGTTGATGATCAGCGCATGGCGTAACCCGGCCACGCCGCTCAGCGCGCTGCGCGGCCCGGGCACGTACAGCGGCGCAAAGCGGCGCTGGCCCGCCAGGAATTCGGTGACGCCGATCGCCAGCAGCGCGCCAGCCGGATGGACGACGTCGCCGACCGTCCAATCGCTGCGCAGCTCGACGGTCATCTGATCGCGCCAGAACCCTACCTGCGCGTCGTCCGGTACCGGCAGCCGCTGGAAACGGCCATCGACCTTCAACCAGTGCTCGCCGCTGTAGAAGGTGATCGCCCGGCGGATCATCCGGTAACAATGCCCGGCGGTGACGATGCTGACCGCGCTCACCGCCACGTCGTCGCGGGCGCCGGCGAATACCGTCACCGCCTCGGCCAGCGGCGTGCCGCGCCGCCACTCGCGCACCGTGCGCGGGTAGCCGCTGTCGGTCAGGCTGCCGGGGCCGAAGTCGGTGGCGACATAGACCTGGTCGCGGTCGATCCAGCAGATGTCGGTCTTCGCTTCCGGCACCTGGAAGCCATCCGCGACGAAGCATTTGCCGACCAGATCAAACTCGCGGATCACCACCGCATCGCCACCACCGCGCGACAGCTGCAGCAGGCAGCGGTCGGCGTCCGGCGCTCGGCAGACGACGCCGTTCCAGACCCAGTTCTCGCCTTCCGCCGCTGCCAGCGCGTCGAGATCGAGCACCGTTTCCCAGTCCGGCTCGGCGCGGCTGTACTCGGCATCGCTCGTGCGCCGCCAGACGCCGCGCAGCTGCCGGGCGTCGCGCCAGAAGTTGTAGTAATGCGCGCCGAGTTTGCCGACGTAGGGAATCCGCGCCTCGGAATCGAGGATCGCCAGCAGCCGGTCATGGATCGGCTGGTACGCGGGGCTGGCCTCCAGTTCGGCGCAGGTTGCCGTGTTCCGCGCGCCGACCCAGGCCAGCGCGGCCGGATCGTCGATCGCTTCGAGCCACAGCAGTGGATCGTCGGTGGCCGTGTCGGCGGCAGGTGAAGGCGCGGGCAGTGATGCGGTCATCGGGGCAGGACATTCGGAGGCGGTGGCACCGTACCTGCCGGGCCGGTCGCGCGGCAATGCCGGTCCTGCCCGGTGACGGCGCGATAAGCTCGACACACCCTGCCCGCCTGCCGGACCCGCCGCGATGATCCGACCCGTCCACGCCTGCCTTGGTGTTCTCGTCACCGTGCTGCTGGCCGCCTGCAGCGACCGCCATCCGGCGACGAGCGCGACGGCCGACCCGTTCCCGTCCACCTATCGGCCGGCCCCGGCCGCCACGGTGCTGATCCGCGGTGCCACCGTGCTGACCGGTCTCGACAGCCGCCTCGACAACACCGACGTGCTGCTGTCCGAAGGCCGGATCGCCGCGATCGGCAAGGGGCTGGCCGCCGGCGGCACCACGGTGATCGAGGCCGGCGGCCGCTATCTGACGCCCGGGATCATCGACATCCATTCCCATCTCGGCGTCTACCCGGCGCCGGCCGTCTGGGCCACCAGCGACGGCAACGAGGCGACGGCGGCGACCACACCGGAGGTCTGGGCCGAGCACTCGATCTGGCCGCAGGACCCCGGCTTCGAGGCCGCACGTGCCGGCGGCGTGACCACGCTGCAGGTGCTGCCGGGCTCGGCGAACCTGATCGGCGGCCGCGGCGTGGTGATCAAGAACGTGCCGGCGGTGACCTACCAACAGATGCTGTTCCCCGGCGCCCGGCGCAGCCTGAAGATGGCCTGCGGCGAAAATCCGAAACGCGTCTACGGCAAGGGCGGCGGCCGCTCGCCGTCCACCGGCATGGGCAACGTCGCCGGCTATCGCGCCGCGTTCGCCAAGGCCAGCAGCTACCGCGCCCGCTGGGATGCCTGGAACAAGGAGCGCAAGGGCCCGTCGCCGGACCGCGACCTGGCGATGGACACGCTGGCCGATGTGCTGCGCGGCAATATCCTGGTGCACATGCATTGCTACCGCGCCGACCAGATGGCGACCATGCTCGACGTCGCCCGGGAGTTCGGCTTCAAGATCCAGGCTTTCCATCACGCGGTGGAGGCCTACAAGATCGCCGACCTGCTGGCCCGCACCGGCACCTGCGGCGCGCTGTGGGCCGACTGGTGGGGCTTCAAGCTGGAAGCCTGGGATGCGATCAACGAGAACATCGCCATCGTCGACGCCGCTCGCAGCGACCACGGCACCGGTTGCGCGATCGTCCATTCCGACGATCCGGACGGCATCCAGCGGCTCAACCAGGAAGCCGCCAAGGCGATGGCCGCCGGCCGCCGCGCCGGCCTGCCGATCCGCGAGGAACACGCCATCGGCTGGCTGACCGCCAACCCGGCGAAGGCGCTTGGCATCCTCGACAAGACCGGCACGCTGGAAGTCGGCAAGGCCGCCGATCTGGTGCTGTGGAGCGGCACGCCGTTCTCGGTCTACGCCCATGCCGAGCAGGTCTGGATCGACGGCGTGCTGCAGCTCGACCGGACGCATCCGAAGGCGCAGCCGGACAGCGACTTCATGCTCGGCACTGACATCGACATCGACGACGGGCACGGCACCGACGACGCTGCCGAAACCGCCGCCGGAGCGCACTCGTGAGCCGCCGCCGGCTGCGGTGGCTGGCAGGCCTGTCGGCGCTGCTGCTCATTGGCCCGGCGCGCGCCGAGTCGTTCGCGATCATCCACGCCGAGGTGCACACCGTCGCCAGCGCCGGTGTGCTGCGCGATGCCACGGTGCTGGTGCGCAATGGCCGCATCGAGACGGTCGGCCGCGAGGTCGCGATTCCCGACGGCAGCCGCGTCATAGATGCCGGTGGCCGGCCGCTGACGCCGGGGATCATCGTCGCGTCGAGCGCGCTGGGGCTCAAGGAAATCGACGGCGTCGAGGAAACCAATGACGTCACCTCCGGCCAGAAGCGCTACAGCGCCGCGCTGTCGGTCGCCGATGCGCTGAATCCGCGCTCGGCGCTGCTGCCGGTCAACCGCATCGCCGGCGTGACCCGGGCACTGACGGCACCGGACACCCGCAAGGGCGGCAGCCTGATCGCCGGCCAGGGCGCCATCATCTCGCTGGCCGGCACGCTGGCGCCGGATGGCGAATGGATCATCCGGCCGCAGGCGGCGCTGTTCGCCACGCTCGGCGAGCAGGGCCGCGAACTGGCCGGCAGCCGGCCGGCGGCAATGGCCGCGCTGCGGGAAGCCTTCGAGGAAGCGCGCAGCGGCGGCGCCCGGCTCGGCGACGGCCTGTCCGGCGAAGCCCTGCTCAGCCCGCTGGACCTGCCGGTGCTGCGCCGGGTGCTGCAGCGCGAACTGCCGCTGGTGCTGCACGCCGAGCGGGCGTCGGACATCGTCGCGGCGCTGAAGCTGGCCGACGACTATGGACTGCTGCTGATCATCAGCGGCGCTGCTGAAGCACACCTGGTGGCCGCCGAGCTGGCCAGCCGCTCGGTGCCGGTGCTGATCGATCCGAGCCGCAACCTGCCGGCCCATTTCGAGACGCTGCACGCGCGCCGCGACGCCATCGCCCGGCTGAGCCGCGCCGGCGTCGCCTTCGCCTTCGTGGATGCCTCCGAGTTCGGCAGCCACAACGCCCGCAACCTGCGCCAGCTGGCCGGCATCGCCGCTGCCAGCGGCCTGAGCCGCGACGCCGCGCTGGCGGCGATCACGCTGCAGCCGGCGCAGATCCTCGGCCTGTCGACCGTGCTCGGCTCGATCGAGCCGGGCAAGGTCGCCGACCTCGTGCTCTGGGACGGCGATCCGCTCGATGTCACCAGCGCGGCCACGGCCGTCTGGATCGACGGCCGGACGATGCCGATGACCAGCCGCCAGACCGTGCTGCGCGACCGCTACCTGAAGCGCCCGGCGCTGGCCGCGCCACCGCGCTGAACGATGCCGCGCCGCGTCTAGCGGCGGTAGCCGCGCACGAAATTCCAGATCAGGCCGGTGGCCTTGATGTCCTGGGAAATGACACCGGTGACCGACACCAGCCCGCCCGGCCAGGCGTGGCCGCCGCCGGTCACCGTGTAGGCCTGGTTCTCGATGGCGGTGCCGCCGGGCGCGCTGCCGCTGCAGCCGGTGTAGCGGGTCAGCTGCACCGTGGTGCCATCGGTGGTCGAGCGGTTCGGCAGGCTGCTGGCGAGCACGCCGGCGCAGCCCTGGCGGCTGTTCCAGAAGGCCAGCGTCGAATCCGCCGAGCGCAGGTCGAGCGCACCGGCGATCGGCACGATGGTGTCGGCGGTGCCGACGAACCAGACCTTCGGCCGCGACAGCGGCGTGCCGCAGGTGCTGGACACGCCGTAGCGGGTCGTGGCGGCGACGACGGCGAACGCGGCGATGCGGTCCGAGGCCGCGCAGGCCAGCCGGGTGGCCATGAAGCCGCCATTGGAATAGCCGGCGGCGTAGATGCGCGCCGGATCGGCACCCTGGCCGCCGAGCTGGGTGATCAGCGCGGTGATGAAGTTGACGTCGTCGCTGCCGGTCTTCAGCGGATCGTCCTTCCAGACACCGCCGACCGCCGCTGGCAGCACCACCCAGAAGCCCTGCGTCGCCGCGTAGTCGGCGACTTCGGTCAGGCTGGCCATCGCTTCCGGCGTCACGCCGCTGGCGTGCAGCAGCAGCAACACCGGCAGGTTGGCGGTCGGCGCGGTCGGCCGCATCGACAGATAACGGCGGGTCACGCCGGCCACGTTCAGGGTGGCGCTGCTGACGGTCAGCAGGTTGTTCGACTGCACCAGCCCGCCGCTCAGGCTGACCCAGCTGCGTTTCAGGCTGCCGCTGACGCTCAGGTAACCGTTGACCGGATCGATGGTGCCGACGACGGCCGGCGGTGTCGGCGTAGTGGTTGGCGTCACGGTCTTCACCGACTTGGCGAGCCCGGTGCCGAACGGCGCGCTGATGGCGGCCATCGCCGGCAGGGCCAGCCCGAGCAGCAGCGAGGACAACAGCAGATGGAGCGGTTTGGAGGGCTGGATATTCACGGCGCGACCTGTGGTGGAACGTCTGGACGAACCACAGGGTCGGCACCGGTCCGGGGGCCTGCAAGCGCACGGGACAAGCGGTGTCGGAAGCGGCCTTACCCGCTCAGGACGCGTCGAATCGCGCCGGAATTGCGACGCCGGCCGCTGGCTTCAGCGCAACACCATCAGTCCCACGCCGAGCATGGCCACGGCAACGCCGGCCAGTTGCCGGGGCCCGACCCGCTCGCGCAGGAACAGCACCGCGAACAGCACGATGAACAGCGCCGCCGTCTCGTTGAGCACGGCGGCCACCGATGCCGACGTGTACTTGTAGCCGGCCAGCCACAGCATCATCGACAGGTAGGTGCCGGCCACCGAGCCGGCGATGATCTGCGGCCAGTGGCGCACCGCCCGGTATTCGGCCCGCAGCGCGGCAGCATTGCGGCGCACCGCCACCATCGCCAGCAGCCCGGCGACACCGGCCACCACGCGCAGCCAGACCACCCAGAGCAGCGCGTGCTGGGCCAGCTGCGGCTTGGCCATGACGATGCCGATCGCCATCAGCAGTACCGAGAACACGCCCAGCGCCGTGCCGCGCCGCAGCCGGACGGCATCGGCCACCGCCGGCCCGGCGTTGCCGGTCCAGGTGACCAGCACGATGCCGCCCAGCACCAGTGCCGCACCGAGCCATTGCAGGCCGTGCAGGCGCTCGTGCAGGAAGATCGCCGACAAGACGATGACGAATGGCGAGAACAGCGTCTGCGCCACCGCCATCCGGCTGGCGCCGATGGTGTTCAGCGCGCGCAGGTAGCAGCTGTCGCCGAAGCAGATGCCCAGCAGGCCGGAGACCGCGATCAGCAGCAGCGACAGCGGCGTGAACGCCGGCAGCTCGGGCGCGAACACCGCCACGGTCACGCCGAGCAGCAGCGCCGCCAGCGTGTTCTTGAACAGGTTCAGCGCGAACGGCGAGATGCTGTCGCCAGACTTCTTGAACAGCACCACCGCCACCGCCCAGACCAGCGCGCAGGCCAGCGAATAGAACTCGCCGATGCCGAAATTCATCGGGTCATGAGGAGGCAGGCATCCGGCGGATGGCGCCGGCCGGCGTGGCAGCCAGGCGCGGGCACCGCGATCAGGCCGGCTGCACCGCCGACACCGGAAAGCCCATCGCAAAGCGCGGCACCTTGACGCAGGCCAGCACCTTGCCCTGCGCCAGATCCGGGAACAGCGCCGCATCGAAGGACCAGTCGGTGACCTTGGCGAACTGGATGCGCCCGCTCGCCGACGGTACGTAGACGAACTGCCGGCCGCCGTGGCGCTGTGCCAGCGTCAGCAGCGCGTTCGGCACGATGGCGGTGGAGAACGGCAGCCGCCAGCCGCCGGCCTTGAACGCGAAACGGGCGAACGGCCGACCGTTCAGGCTGGCTTCGAGACGGTCGTGGCCATCGGTGCCGTAGTGGTAGTCGAAGTCGCAACGATCCTTCGGAATGCCCCAGTTGATCCGGCCGTTGACCACCGATTCCATGCTCGACACGTAGATCCGGGTGATCGATTGATAAACCTTCGTGCCAAAGGCGAACTTGCCGGGGATGTACAGCAGTTCCCGGTACGGGCCGACCGCCGAACTTTCGTAGTCCACCAGCATCGCCATCGACAGCCCGCCGCGCCGCTGGCCGCGCAGCGCCGCCGGCGTGTGGCGCGGATCGTCGAGCACCGTCGCCGGCAGCTTCATCAGCAGGATGTATCCGGTGCCGGTCAGCGACCACGGCGCGGGCGCCAGCGGCACCGTCGGGAGGTCTGCGTCTTCGGTCAGCAGAATGGAATCGTCGGTCATGGCGGCAGCATGGAAAGGGAAACCGGCCGGCATTTCACGTCATTCCGCGCCGCAACGCAGCAAAAAACCTGTGTTACCGAAACCGCCCGGGTTCAGGCGACTTCGGCCGCCTGCGGTTCGCGCGCGATGGCATTGGCGGTTTCCCGCGCCGCCGCGACCAGCGCCAGCCGCGCCACCACGCCGTAGGCGTAGAAGCGGTTCGGCGAGGCGTCCGGGTTCTGCGCGGTGTCCGGGCAGTTGCAGGGCTCGGCGAAGGCCAGCGGCTGGAAGCTGGCACCCGGCGCGTTCAGGTTCTCGGTGTTCGAACGGCCGCCGTGGACGCGGTAAAAGCCGCCGACGACGTGCTTGTCGATCATGTAGACGACCGGCTCGGCGGTCGACTGTTCGTCGCCCCAGCGCTCGAAGGTATAGACGCCTTCCTGGATGATCGCGCCGGTGACCTCGTTGCCTTCCTTCGCCGATGCCATCTTCTTGCGCGCGTCGCGATTCATGTTGCGGATCTCGTCGGCGCTCTTCACCGTCATCACGCCCATGCCGTAGGTGCCGGCATCGGCCTTGACGATCACGAACGGCTCGTCCTTGACGCCGTACTCGCGGTACTTCTCGGCGATGTCCTCAAGCAGCAATTCGACATTCGACGCCAGGCAGTCCTCGCCTTCGCGGGTCTTGAAGTTGATCTGGCCGCAGTTGCGGAACAGCGGGTCGACCCACCACGGATCGATGCCGAGCAGCGTGCCGAACTCGGCCGCCACTTCCCGGTAGATGCCGAAATGCTGGGTCTTGAGCCGGGTGTTCCAGCCGACGCCAAGCGGCGGGATCACCGGCTGGGCGATCTGGTCGAGCAGCGCCGGCCGGCCGGACGACAGATCGTTGTTCAGCACCACGACGCAGGGCCGGAAATCGCCGACATAGACATGATCGCCGTCGCGGCGGATCGGCTCCAGATGCAGCGTGCGGCCGGAATCGAGCTGAATGGATTCCGGCGCGTGCAGGTCGGCCCTGAGCGAGCCCAGCCGCACCGTATAGCCGGCCTTCTGGATCAGCCCCTGCAGCGTCGCGACATTTTCCAGATAGAAGCGGTTGCGGGTGTGGTTCTCGGGCACCAGCAGCACGTCGCAGGCAGTCGACATCACCCGTTCGAGTGCCGACTGGATGGCCTGCACGCACAGCGCCTCGAACGCCGGATTGAGGTTGTTGAAGCCGCCGGGGAACAGGTTGGTGTCCACCGGCGCCAGCTTGAAGCCGGAGTTGCGCAGGTCCA
>CAYPJK010000084.1:8124-8894 GCA_964411025.1 uncultured Nevskia sp. | reverse complement strand
TCGTTGGCCAGCACGGTCTGGTCGACCGGGTCCCAGTTGACGCGCGAGTTGCGGCGGTAGATCAGGCCGCGCTTCAGCAACTCCGTGAAGAACCACTGCTGCCAGCGGTAGTAGTCCGGCTCGCAGGTGGCGAGCTTGCGGTCCCAGTCGTAGCCGATGCCGAGCTGCTTCAACTGCCCGCACATGGTGTCGATGTTCGAATAGGTCCACTCGGCCGGCGGCACCTTGTTCTTGATCGCCGCGTTCTCGGCCGGCAGGCCGAAGGCGTCGAAGCCGATCGGCTGCAGCACGTTCTTGCCCTTCATCCGCTGGTAGCGGCTGATCACGTCGCCGATCGTGTAGTTGCGCACGTGGCCCATGTGCAGCTTGCCGGACGGGTACGGGAACATCGACAGGCAGTAGAACTTCTCCGCGCCTGGCTTCTCGACGGCCTTGAAGCACTGGTTGGCTGCCCAGAACGCCTGGGCGCTGGACTCGACTTCGACGGGGCTGTAATCGGCTTTCATGAGGCGGCAGGCGGTGGCGCGCGTCGGGACGACGGGCTTGCGGGGGGGGGGCACAGTTTACAGGCTGGTTCCGCGCGACCTGCGCGACGGGCATCGACGGACAACGACCCACAGGCGCGTACCGCGCGGACCGACGCTTTTTGTCAGCTTGCGACCCGGATCGGCCACGGCGAGTCAGTCGCCAACGGTAGTCATTTTTAGAGCAGCCTTGATTTATCTCGCTAATCCTCGGCCGCCGCGACTGGCACATCGGTTGCTAACCGT
>CAYPJK010000084.1:0-8114 GCA_964411025.1 uncultured Nevskia sp. | reverse complement strand
CACCCTCGCGCGAAATGCGGCCGCGCGCTGGCGCCGGCAGGCCAACCGGCGCAGACCGACATTTTTTGTCAGCTTGCGACCGGGACCGGCCACGTCGTGTCAGCCATGATCGGGGCACGCTGCCAAGATCGCTCTGAATTTGCTCGACTTTTCATGCACGCCGTCGCTGGCACAGCGGTTGCTCCCCGTTCGTTGCGCAGCATCCCGAATCTGCCGTTCCTGCCCACACACACGGAGCACACCCATGAAGAAAGTCCAGCAAGGTTTCACCCTGATCGAACTGATGATCGTCATCGCGATCATCGGCATCCTCGCCGCCATCGCGCTGCCGCAGTATCAAAACTATGTTGCCCGCGCACAGACGAGCGAAGCGCTGGCACTCGGAGATGGCCTCAAGACCGCGGTCGGCGAAGCCTACGCAAACAACGGCGCGCTGACGGGGATTTCAAGTGGGACGGAAAACATCCCCGCCGCGGCGAATGTCACCGGCAAGTACGTCGAAACCGTTGCAGTCACCGACGGCGTTATTGTTGCAACTTTCAGAGCCGCCCCGACCGCATCCGCCAGCATTGCCGGCGCGACGCTGACGTTGACGCCCACGCCTCCTGCGGATAGCACCGGTGGGTCCATCACCTGGGCGTGCACCTCATCGGTCGCGCAGCAGTATCTTCCGAAAGCCTGCACGACCGCGGCAGCCGCTCCGTAAAACGAAGGGGCGCTGGCTAGTCAAGGCCTCGCTCCTGTCTGTCGCGAAGCGACAAGCCAGGTTCAATCAACACGTTTTTGAAGCGCAGGCACGCCGCAGAAATGCGGCGTGCTTCTTTTTCATCTGACCGAACCAGCAGACTCGGTAGTGAAATTGTCAACGGCGCGATCTGCCAGTTCCGTAAAAAGCGCTCACGACCCGACGTACTTAAGCGTCAGCTGAGGTAGCGCCGGGAGCAGCCCGCGACCAATTCCAGTCTACTGAATCCGGGGCTGGTTCCCGAAGTCGCTCAGCGCTGGCGGCACCAGGATCGAATCACCGATCAGACTCCCATTTAACGAACGATAAGGTTGGTCCGGACCGCCGGCTGCTTGACTCACGCAAGTTTGCAGCCGTTCTCGCCTGCCGCTACGGTTTCGATTAGGTTCGATCGCCCGCAGACACCCGATGAGCGCCACCGCCACCCCGCTTCCCGATGCCGCGCCAGCGCTGCCGGCCGCGCCGAAGACCGGCGTTGCCCAGACCCCCGGCTATCTGTTCGGTCCGTGGACCGACTTCTTCTGCCTGGGTGGGGCGACGCTGCTGATCATCCCGTGGTTCGCGCTGCTGCCGGATGACTGGAAGCAGTACGCGGATGTGCTGGTGGTCACCACGGCGGTCGCCCACTTCATCAACAACCCGCACTTCGCGCATTCCTACCACCTGTTCTATCGCGGCTTTGCGCAGCGCGGCTTTTCGACCGAGTACCCGCGCGAATGGCGCGTCCGTTATCTGATTGCCGGCGTAGCGGTGCCGCTGGCGCTGATCGCCTTCTTCCTGTGGTGCCTGCTGACCAAGAACGCCCGTGCGCTGGGCTACAGCGTCAATCTGATGTTCTTCACGGTCGGCTGGCATTACGTGAAGCAGGGCTACGGCATGCTGATGCTGGACTCCGTGCTGAAGCGGCAGTTCTTCACCGGAAGCGAGAAGGCGTTGCTGCTGTGGAATGCCTACGGCGTCTGGTTCCTGTCATGGCTGCTCGGCAACGCCACGGCCTACAAGGCCGATTACTGGGGCATCGCCTATTACACCTTCGCCACGCCAGAGCCGATCCTGACGGCGCTGGAAGTGATCGCCGGCCTGAGCTCGGCCGCCGTGCTGGCGATGCTGGTCCACAAGGGGTGGCGGACCCGGCAACTGCCACCGATCAACGGCCTGGTCGGCTACGCGGTGGCCCTCTACCTGTGGCTGCTGTACCGCGATCCGGTGCTGACCCTGGTGTTCCCGGCGCTGCATTCGATCCAGTACATGATCGTGGTCTGGCGCTACGAGCTGAACTACCAGCAGGCAAAGACGGGCGGCACCCGCCAGCCGCTGCGGTTCGGCGCGCGGATGGCGCTGTTCTACACATTGGCGCTGGGCCTCGGCTACCTCGGCTTCTGGATGGCGCCGAAATGGCTGGCGACCGTGGCGCCGTCACTGATTGCAGGCGTCGGCGACTACGCCTTCCTGCTGGCGGCATGGATTTTCATCAACGTGCACCACTACTTCCTCGACAGCGTGGTCTGGCGCAAGGGCAATCCGGAAACTGGCCGCTACCTGTTCCGCTGACACACGGCCGGCGCGGTGCGGAATCGGTCAGAATCTGGCGGCGGCACAGGCCGCCACAGCACGGCACTGGCCGCGCTGGCGCCGCCGGTGTAGCGTCCGGCAACAGGCCGTACCGGCGTACCGAGTGCGCGAAAGGGTCGATCGTTTCAAGGCGAGATTCGTGGTCACCAACGTCCAGAGTGTTCCGTTCAGCACCTTCATCGGCGGCCTGCCGCGGCGCCTGATCAACGATGGCCTGCTGACCGAGGAACAGGCCCGCGATGCGATAGCGAAGGCGACCAAGACCGGCTCGCATTTCGTGTCGGTGGTGGTCGAATCGAAACTGATCAACGCCGGCCGGCTGGCCGAGATCGCCAGCATCGAATTCGGCACTCCGCTGATCGACCTTTCGACCCTGACCATCGAAGCCCCGCTGGCGCGCGAGATCAATGAAAAGCTGATGCGCAAGCATCACGTGCTGCCGATCTACAAGCGCGACCGCAAGCTGTTCGTCGCCCTTTCCGATCCCACGCGCCTGCAGGCACTCGACGAGGTCAAGTTCGCCACCGGCTATCTGGTCGAAGGCATCCTGGTCGAGGAAGACAAGCTCACCAAGGGGATCGAGGCCGCAGTGGCCGCCGTGCAGGCCACGGCACTGCAGGGCGGTGACGAGGATCTGGAGAATCTCGAAGTCGAAGGCGGCGAAGCCGATCCGGCTGCGGATGCCGGCACCGGCGGCGACACCGACGACGCGCCGATCATCCGCTACGTCAACAAGGTGCTGATCGACGCCATCAAGCGCGGCGCCTCCGACATCCACTTCGAGCCCTACGAAAAGAAGTACCGGATCCGCTATCGCATGGACGGCGAACTGCGCGAGATCGCGACCCCGCCGGTGCAGATGGGCGGCCGTCTGGCCGCGCGCCTGAAGGTGATGGCGCGGCTCGATCTGGCCGAGCGCCGCGTGCCGCAGGACGGCCGCATCAAGCTGAAGCTGTCGGTCAACAAGGCGATCGATTTCCGCGTCTCCACCTGCCCCACGCTGTGGGGCGAAAAGGTGGTGATGCGTATCCTCGACGCCTCCAGCGCGATGCTCGGCATCGATGCGCTGGGCTACGAGCCGGATCAGAAGGAGCTGTATCTGAAGGCGCTGTCGAAGCCGCAGGGCATGATCCTGGTGACCGGCCCGACCGGCTCCGGCAAGACCGTGTCGCTGTACACCGGCCTGAACATCCTCAATACCGACGACTGCAACATCTCCACCGCCGAGGACCCCTGCGAAATCAACCTGCCGGGGATCAACCAGGTCAATGTCAACGTCAAGCAGGGCCTGACCTTCGCTGCAGCGCTGAAGGCCTTCCTGCGCCAGGACCCGGACGTGATCATGGTGGGCGAGGTGCGCGACCTGGAAACCGCCGAGATCGCGATCAAGGCCGCGCAGACCGGGCATCTGGTGTTGTCGACGCTTCACACCAACGATGCGCCGCAGACGTTGACCCGCCTGCTGAACATGGGCGTGCCGGCCTACAACGTGGCCAGCTGCGTGACCCTGATCATCGCCCAGCGCCTGGCCCGCAAGCTGTGCAAGTTCTGCCGCCGGCCGGACCGGGTACCCAAGGAAGAACTGCTGCGCGAAGGCTTCACGCCCGAGCAGGTCGGCACGCCGGGCTTCACGCTGTTCAAGGCCGTGGGCTGCGACCAGTGCAACGGCGGCTACAAGGGCCGTACCGGCATCTACCAGGTGATGCCGGTCACCGAGTCGATTTCGCGCGTGATCATGGAAGGCGGCAATGCCATCGACATCGCCGACCAGGCGCAGCGCGAGGGCATCCGCACGCTGCGCCAATCGGCATTGCGCAAGGTGCTGGACGGCACCATCGACCTGACTGAAGCGAATCGCGTCACGACCGATTAGCGGTATTCTGCAGGCCGTCTACCTGCGCTGTTGGTTGCCCGGCACGCGCGGGATGCAAGAGCCGAAATCGTGCCGCCGGCGCGTCAGCACGCCTTGATGCGGCGCCGGCCACTCACCCGGAATGGCCATGGCAAGCGCGAACGCACAACCCAAGGATTCGACCTTCAAGTGGGAAGGCCGCGACCGCAAGGGCGCGATCGTGAAAGGTGTTTCCGAAGGACCGAGCGAAGCGGCGATCAAGCTGCAGCTGCGCAAGCAGGGCATCAATCCAACGCGCGTCAACAAGCAGCTGTCGCTGTTCGGCAAGCAGAAGAAGCCGATCAAAGGCCAGGACATCGCGGTGTTCAGCCGCCAGCTGGCGACCATGATGTCGGCCGGCGTGCCGCTGGTGCAATCGCTGGAGATCGTCGGCCGCGGCCACGCCAATCCGTCGATGGGCGAGATGGTGCTGGGCGTGAAGGCCAATATCGAAGGCGGCGCCACGCTGGCGGAATCACTGGCCAAGTACCCGCGCCAGTTCGACGACCTGTTCGTCAATCTGGTTGACGCCGGCGAGCGCTCGGGCGCGCTCGAAGCGCTGCTCGACAAAATCGCCACCTACAAGGAAAAGACCGAGTCGCTGAAGAAGAAGGTCAAGAAGGCCCTGACCTATCCGGCGGCGGTGATCGTCGTCGCCTTCATCGTCACCGGCATCCTGCTGTACTTCGTGGTGCCGCAGTTCGCCTCGCTGTTCCAGGGCTTCGGGGCCGACCTGCCGGCGTTCACCAAGATGGTCGTGGCGTTGTCGGACTTCATCCAGGAAGACTGGTGGATGATCCTGGCCGGCGGCCTGGGCAGCTTCTTCGGCCTTCGCGAGGCGCATGTTCGATCACCGAAGGTACGGCGCTTCACCGATCGGCTGATGCTGCGGCTGCCGGTCGTCGGCGACATCCTCTACAAGTCCGCCGTCGCCCGCTTCGCGCGCACGCTGTCGACCATGTTCGCGGCCGGTGTGCCGCTGGTGGAAGCGATGGAATCGGTCGCCAAGGCGGCTGGCAACATCGTGTTCACCGAAGCGATCCTGCAGATGCGCGACCAGGTGTCGACCGGCCAGCAACTGCAGCTGACGATGCAGCAGAGCGGCCTGTTCCCGCCGATGGCGCAGCAGATGGTGGCGATCGGCGAGGAATCCGGCTCGCTCGACCACATGTGCGCCAAGCTCGCCGACTTCTATGAGGAAGAGGTGGACTCGCTGGTCGACAACCTGACCGCGCTGCTGGAGCCGATGATCATGGTCGTGCTCGGCGTGCTGGTCGGTGGGCTGGTGGTGGCGATGTACCTGCCGATCTTCAAGATCGGCCAGGCGATCTGAGCGCCTGGCCGGGTCAACCGGGCGCCGGGCGGGTCGATTGACACGCGAGGCGCCAATTCAGCGGTCTACTGGGTCCGCTTGATCGACAGTCGCACTTCGGAGCGGCCACCGAGATACCAGAATTCGTACTGCCGCCACGACACTTTCGGGGTATGCGGGCTGAGCACGATTTCCTGCTGCCGGTGACGGGTGATCAGCAGGATGCGGGCGCGGGGAATGACGCGCCGGTCCGGTTCAGGGGTGAGCCACTTGTCGACCAGTTCGGTGACCAGCAAGGTCAGCCGCGCGTTCAGGTCGAACGGCACATCGGGCCGCAACGTGATGGCGATCTGTGTGCCCATGAAAGGCTCCGGCGATGGCAGCAGGCTGTTCGTATATTCGCGTATCGATGGGCGTCCGTCACCCGCCTTCCCTACCGCAAGAACCCCGCCGGACAACCGTGGATCGGCCGGCTCACGGCGCGCCGATCGCCGCCGGTTTCACCGCCCGGTGGAAGCCTTCGAACGGCGGGGTGTTGCCATTGCCGGCCAGCGGAAACGCTTTTGGCGACAGGCTGGTGCCGCCGTCGATCCGCAGGCAGGTGCCGGTCACGAACGCGGCCGCCGGCGACAGCAGGTAGACGATGGCACTGGCGACTTCGCTTTCGGTGCCCATCCGCTTCAGCGGCGCGACGTCCGCCATTTTCGAGATCACCTCGGCGCGGAAGCGGGCGTCATAGTGATCCATGCCACTCGAAGCGATATAGCCCGGTGCCACGGCGTTCACCCGGACACCGGCGGCCGCCCATTCCAGCGCGGCGGTCTCGGTGAGATTCATCATGCCGGCGCGTGCGGCCCCGCTGTGCGCCATGCCGGGCATCCCGCCCCACATGTCGGCAATCATGTTGACGATCGCCCCGCCGTGGGCCTGCATGCTCTGCAGGTAAACCTCGCGGCTGAGCAAAAAGCCGCCGGTGAGATTGTTGGCGACCACCGCGTCCCAGCCCTTCTTGCCGATGCTCGCCAGCGGCGCCGGATATTGGCCGCCGGCATTGTTGACCAGCCCGTGAATCACGCCGTGCTCGGTGACGATCGCCGCCACCGCCGCCTTCACCGCGTCCTCGTCGCGAATGTCGAAGCTCACACAGCTCGCCGTGCCGCCGTCTTCGCGGATCTCGGCGACCGTGCGGTCGAGCTTGTCCTGCTTGCGGCCGGTCAGCACCACCCGCGCACCGAGTGACGCCAGTTCATGCGCCGTGCAGCGGCCGATGCCGGAACCGCCGCCGGTGACGACGACGGTCCGCCCCTTGAACAGGTCCTTCGCGAAAATCGACTGGTACGCCATGTGTCTTCCTTGCTGCGGAAAAGACGAAGGCCGGTTGCCCGGCCTTCGTGGTTCAACGCGATGCGTGATGCGGCGATCAGGCCTTGGCTTCGAGTTCCGGCACCAGCTGGAACAGGTCGCCGACCAGACCGTAGTCGGCCACTTCGAAGATCGGCGCTTCCGGATCCTTGTTGATGGCGACGATGGTGCGGGCATCCTTGATGCCGGCCAGATGCTGGATCGCGCCGGAGATACCGATCGCGAAATACAGCTCCGGGGCGATGATCTTGCCGGTCTGGCCGACCTGCAGGTCGTTCGGCACGTAGCCCGAGTCCACCGCAGCGCGCGAGGCGCCGACACCGGCCTTCAGCTTGTCGGCCAGCGAGTAGATGATCGAGAAGTTCTCGCTCGAACCCAGTGCACGGCCGCCGGAGACGACGCGGTTGGCCGACTGCAGTTCCGGACGCTCGCTCTTCTGCGCTTCCAGCTTCACGAAACGGGTATGGGTCGGGATCGCCGCGTCGACGCTGATCTTTTCGACCGGCGCGGCGGCAGCGGCGGCGCCGGTGGCCTGGAACGAGGCCAGACGGATGGTCGCGACGATCGCCGGGGCAGCCGGCGCTTCGACGGTCAGGATCGCGTTGCCGGCATAGATCGGGCGGTCGAACGAAGTCGCCGAATGCACGGCCATCACGTCCGACACCTGCTGCACGCCAAGCTTGGCGGCCACGCGCGGCAGGAAGTCCTTGCCGCTGGTGGTGCCGGCTGCCAGCACGTGGCTGTAGCCGCCGCTCTGGGTCAGCGCGACGATCTGCGGGGCGATGGCGCTGGCGACGTAGTCGTCATTGCCGGCGCGGTCGACGACCAGCACCTTGGTGACACCGTCCAGCGCTGCGGCCTGGGCGGCCACGGCCGCGCCGTCGTTGGCGAAAATGGCGACATGGATGTCGCCGCCGATGGCCTTGGCCGCGTTGACAACCTTGGCGATACCGCTGTTCAGCTTGCCGTCGGCGTGCTGACCGATGACGAGAATCTTGCTCATGGAAATCTCCTAATGGGGGAAGACGGTTAGATCAGGCCCTTGGCCTTGAGCGCGGTGACCAGCTCGTCGACCGTCTTGACCATCACGCCCTTCGAGCGCTTCGGCGGGTTGGCCGTCTTCACCGACTTCAGGCCGGCGGCGGCGGTGACACCGAGGTCGCCGAGGCCGACCACTTCGATCGGCTTCTTCTTCGCCTTCATGATGTCCGGCAGCTTCAGGTAGCGCGGTT
>CAYPJK010000083.1:6369-8961 GCA_964411025.1 uncultured Nevskia sp. | reverse complement strand
GCGTCGCGCAAGCGGATCGACGAATCGATCTACTACGTGAAGAGCGGGCGCATGGTGTCGACGATGGTTCGCCGCACCTACAACGCCGAATCCGGCTGGGCCTGGGAACTCAAGGATCTTCCGGATGCGGAAGAAACCTACTACCTGCAGAGCGTCATCGTCAGCAGCCGCTTCCAGGAGCAGTTGAAGAACTATCGCGACGCCTTGCTGCTGGTGCGCAGCCTCGAGGGCTGGGCCAAGCGGGCCGAAGAACTGCAGGGTGCCTGGCTCGGCAAGCAGCAACCCGACGTACCGGTCGACGTACTGGTGGCGCGCCGGCTGAACGGCACGCCGGAAACTTCGGCGGCAGCGCCTGTGGTGCCGACGCCGGCCGTGACCTTGCGCAGCAGTGACTCCCTGAACGCATCCGGCCGCGCCACCGCAGCGCCGGCTGCGCAGGCGGTTGGCGAGCAGCCGCTGCCGCTGCAGGCGGCGTCCGCACCGGCGGCCAGCGCTTTCGTGGGCCCGTTCGAGAAGCTGGAGGCGATCAAGACCCGCGTTGCCGTGCTGTTGCCGCAGGCCAAGGCGATCAGCGAACGCCAGTCGCGGATGATCGACAAGATGGCGCAGGACAATCTCTCCGAGCAGCGCCGCCTCACCGAGAAGTATCTGATTGAGGCTCGCTTCGCGCTGGCTCGGGTCTATGACAAGCAAATGAGAGGAGAAGCCCCGTGACGCGCCCGACCCTGCGCCGAACCCTTGGTGTAGGCGCGCCGCTGGCCGCGTCCGTTGCGGCGCTGTTCCTGGCCAGCTGTGCTGCTCCGCCGCCGAAGAACGCTTCGCCGCCGATCCGTTCGATCAGCCGTCAGCCTGCTCCTAACCCGACGCAGCTGCCGATCGTGCGCTCGGAGCCGGTCGCGCCCGATCCTGACAAGGCGCTGCAGAACTATCGCGAGTTGCTGAAGCTTGCGCCCGACGATGACACCCGCAACGAGGCGATGCGTCGGCAGGCCGATTTGCAGCTGCAGGTCGAGGATGCCAAGGGCAACACCGACCCGGCGGTGATCAATAAGTCGATCCAGACCTACAACCAGCTGCTGTCGCAGCGGCCGGGCGCGCCGGACAACGACCGCGTGCTGTACCAGCTTGCCCGCGGCTACCAGAACATCGGCCAGACCGATCAGGCAATCGCGACCTTGCGCCGGCTTTCGCAGGAGTATCCGAAGTCGAGCCTGATCGGCGATGCCCGCTTCCGCCGCGCCGAACTGCTGTACAACCTGGGCCGCTATGACCAGGCCGAGGCCGACTACGAGTTCGTGCTCGGCCTTGGCACCGGAGCCAGCTTCTACCAGTCGGCGCAGTACAAGTACGGCTGGTCGCTGTACAAGCAGGACAAGTACAACCAGTGCCTGCCGGTGTTCTTCACGATCCTGGAACGCGAGCTGCCGCAGGGCGAGCTTGAAGACCCGGACGCCGCGCTCGCCGCCGTGGCCAAGGAAAAGCTCGACTTGGCATCGTCGAGCCTGCGGGTGTCGAGCCTGTCGTTCGCGGCCCTGGGCGGCGGCGGTTCGATCAATGCCTACTTCAAGAAGTCGGGCCGCGAGCCGCGCTTCTATCCGCTGGTCTACAACGCGCTCGGCGACCTGTTCGTCGAAAAGCGGCGCTTCAGCGATGCTGCGCTGACCTATAGCGCTTTCATCGAACGCTACCCGATGCATCCGAGCGCGCCGAAATTCCAGCTCGGCGTGATCAAGGCGTACGGCGAAGGCGGCTTCAACGACCTGGTCGTGCGCGAGAAGGAACGCTATGTCACGGCTTACGAGATCTCGTCGGCCTACTGGAACGGTCGCGCGCCGACGCCGGAAGTGCTCGCCGAGCTGCGCAAGAGCATGGAAGATCTGGGCCGTCACTATCAGGCGATGGCCCAGGCTGGCACAGCACCCGGCAATGCGGCGAATTTCGTCAAGGCTTCCGGCTGGTACAAGAAGATCCTCGACAACTTCCCGAACGATCCGAAGGTCGCGGACATCAACCTGCTCTATGCCGACGCGCTGTATGACGGCGGCCGCACGTCCGATGCCGCCGAGCAGTATCTGAAGACCGCGTACGGCTACGGCAATCACGGCAAGGCTCAGGAAGCGGCCTATGCGGCCGTCCAGGCCTTGCAGCGGCTGGCCAAGGAAGTGTCGGCGACCGAGCGGCCGAAAGCGCTTCGCAAGTCGATCGACGCCAGCCTGAAGCTGGCCGATACCTTCAACAACCACCCGCAGTGGACGGTG
This sequence comes from uncultured Nevskia sp., assembly GCA_964411025.1. GTDB lineage: Bacteria > Pseudomonadota > Gammaproteobacteria > Nevskiales > Nevskiaceae > Nevskia. The sequence goes on along the minus strand of CAYPJK010000083.1, from coordinate 6,703 downwards.
GCGGTCACCCGCGCCGCCCAGGATCTCTACGAGATCAAGGCCACGGACGAAGCAGTGACGGTCGCCGAGCGGCTGATCGCCCGAACGCCGCCGGCCACGGCGGAGCAGCGCAAGATCGCGTTCGGCGTGGTCGCCGACGCCCGATTCGCCCAGGGCCGCTATCCGGAAGCGGAGGCGGCCTACGGTCGCCTGCTGGCGCTGTTGCCAGCCAACGCGACTGATCGCAAGCTGGTGGTCGAACAGCTGGCCGCGTCGATCTACAAGCAGGGCGAAGCTGCCCGCGAAGCCGGCAACCTGCGCGGCGCCGCCGATGCCTTCCTGCGCGTCGGTACCG
>CAYPJK010000083.1:0-6359 GCA_964411025.1 uncultured Nevskia sp. | reverse complement strand
TGAAGCGGGAAGACTGGCCGAAGGCCACCGCCACCCTGGAAGGCTTCCGCAACCGCTATCCGACGCATGCCCTGGCTGGCGACGTCGACAAGCAGCTGGCTGCCGCCTACCAGAAGGATGGCAAGCCGGCCGAGGCGGCCGGCGCGCTGCAACGAATTGCCGTGCGTCCGGGCGAGCCGGTGGATACCCGTCGCGAATCGGCATGGCTGGCGGCGACGCTGTTCGACGAGGCCCGCCAGAAGCCGCAGGCGGCAAAGGCCTACGAGTTCTACATCGTCAACTTCCCGCAGCCGATCGAACGTGGCATTTCCGGACGCCGCCGCCTGGCCGACTACTCGCAGGAAACCCGCGATCGTGGCCGCTACCTGTACTGGCTGCGGGAACTGGTCAAGGCCGACGAAACGGCCGGGGCGCTGCGGACCGATGTCAGCAAGCAGGCCGGTGCACAGGCGTCTCTCGAACTCGGGCTCGCCGCAGCGCAGGATGCCCGCGGCATTCGCCTGACCTTGCCGGTCGAGAAGAGCCTGCCGGCCCGCAAGGCCGCCACCGAAGCCGCCGTGCAGGCGCTGAACCGGGTGTCCGGATACGGCTTTGCCGACAGTGCCACGGCCGCCACGTACGAACTCGGCGTGGTCTACCGCGATTTCAGCCGCGCGCTGGTGGAATCCGAACGGCCGCGTGGCCTGAAGCCGGAAGAACTCGACCAGTACAACCTGCTGATCGAGGAACAAGCCGATCCGTTCGACCAGAAGGCGATCGAAGCGCATGAAGTCAACCTCAAGCGTGTGAAGCAGAACGTCTGGAACAAGTCGATCGCGGCCAGCGTCAAGGCCCTCGGCGAACTGGCGCCGGCCAAGTACGGCAAGCGCGAAACCCGTGAGGACAGCTATGAATCGCTGCGCTGAAATGGCCCGTCCCGACCGGATGACGCGCCCGACGACAACCGCTGGTGGCGGGCTGGCAATGGTGCTCGCCGTTGCGCTGCTGGCCGGTTGCGCCGGCCAGGCCCGCAAGCCGGCACCGACGCCGGCCCAAGAGACCGCACCGGTGCAAGAGCCGGCCGCTCCGCCGGCTGGCAAGGCGGCCGACAAGGGCGATCCCGATGCCCGTTTCACGGCGGCGCTGAAGCTGCTGAAAGATCGTCAGATGACTGAGGCACGCGATGCCTTCCTCGGGCTGGCGAAGGACTTCCCGCAGTTCTCCGGACCATTCACCGATCTGGCGATTGCCCAATACCAGTCCAAGCAGCCGGCACTGGCGGTGAGCAACTTCGAGAAAGCCACCCGGCTGAATCCGCAGAACGCGGTCGCCTGGAACTGGCTGGGGACCATCGCCCGCGAGAATCGTGATTACGCGAAAGCCGAGGCGGCCTACAACGAAGCGCTGAAGGTCAAGCCGGACTACGCCGCTGCCCACTTCAATCTCGGCCTGCTGTACGACCTGTACAGCCGTCGTCCGAACGATGCGCTGCAGCACTACCGCGAGTACCAGCGGCTGGCCGGCGGCGACAAGCTGATCGTCACCGCCTGGATCAAGGAACTCGAAAGCCAGGCCACCCCGCCCGCTGCTGCCGCTGCCACCGGAGCCACCCCATGACCCAGGCTGCACGTCATTCCGGTTGGTCGCTGCTGGCTCTCGCGGCGCTGTGGTCGCTGGACGCCGGTGCCCAACTGCCGGCCGCGCCCCAGGTGGTCATCGAATCGAACCCGTCGCAGCAGCAGGCCCGTCCGCAACAGCAGCCGACGCAAGCCCCCGCGCCTGCCCCTGTGGCCGCGCCGGTGCAGAACCCGCAGGGTCTGTCGGCGCCGACGGTGACCATCCAGACCAATCCAGGCGTGACGGTGCCATCGCAGGCGGTTGCACCCGCTCCGAGTCGCCCGGTGGTGACGCCTGCGCAGCCGTCGACCGGCTTCACCGTGCAGAGCAGTCCGCGTCCCTCCGCAGGCGTTTCCAGCCCTGCCGGACCGGCTGCAATGGCACCGACGACGGTGCCGACGCCAGACGGTATCGGAACGACGATCGTCGGTGAGCAGGAAGCCCCAATCGGCCTGTACATCACGCCGTGGAAGGATGACTATGCCGAGCGTGGTCTCGACCGTCCGGCACGGCTGCTGGACGAGGCGATGGAGCCCATCGACCCGGCCACGTTCCGGCGTCAGATCGAGTACTACGAAACAATCACCGAGTACCGCCGCAAGCAGCGCGGCGAAGCGAAGTAAGCAAACCCCTGTCGTGCGCCACACGGCGCGCCTTTTAGTCACGCAACCGCAAATCGAGGAAACATCATGGAGTTCTTTGCCACCGTCATCCGCTTCTTCCAGGCCGGCGGTGAATTCATGTACCCGATCCTCATCGTCGGCGTGTTCGGCTTGGCGATCACCATTGAACGTGTTTTCTACCTGCGCCGCGCCCAGACCGAGAATCGCGAGGTGTGGTCGAAGCTGATGCCGCTGGTCAACCAGGGCCGTCATGACGAGGCCGAGAAGGTCGCCTCGACGTCGACCACCGCCATCGGCCGCGTGCTCGGCTACGGCATCGCCCGCTCGCGCGGTGCCACCGGCCGCGACGAAGTGGAACTGGCGATGGAAGAAAGCCTGATGGAAGTGACGCCGCAGCTGGAACGGCGCACCCACTATCTGGCCACCTTCGCCAACGTCGCCACGCTGTTCGGCCTGCTCGGCACCGTCATCGGTCTGATCCAAGGCTTCACCGCCGTGTCCGGCGTCAACCCGGCGCAGAAGCAGGATCAGCTGTCGCAGGCCGTTGCCGTGGCCATGAACTGCACCGCCTTCGGCCTGATGACCGCTATTCCGCTGCTGCTCGTCCATGCCTGGCTGGTCACCAAGACCGACGAACTGGTCGACAGCCTGGAAATCGCGTCCGTCAAGTTCCTGAACAGCCTCGGCTTCAAGAAGTAATGACCGGCGGCACCACGGGGACACGCAACCGATGATGCAGGGCATTTCCCGCGAAACCCGACGCGCGCTGCGCCGGGTCCGGCGCAAGCGCAGCACGGAACTCAATCTGGTGTCGATGATCGACATCCTGACCGTGCTGATGTTCTTCCTGCTGGTCAACTCGATCGGCGTGTCGATCCTCGGCATCAACCTGCCGAACGACAGCCCCAGCGCTGCGGAGCCGCCGCCGCACAATCTGGCGGTGCTGATCCGCGCCGGCGATCTTTCGCTGACCGACAACGGCTTCATCGTCAAGTCGGTGCCGAATGTCGATGGTGCCTACGACTACAAGGCGCTGGCGGAGCTGATGAAGGAAACCAAGAAGCGCCTGCCGACCGAATCGAAGATCACGCTGCTCTCCGAGCCCGGCGTGGCCTACGAGGTGCTGGTGTCGGTGATGGACGCGGTCCGCGTCGACCTGACCTCGGTCGGGCCGGATACCGTCGAACTGTTTCCGCTGATCTCGCTCGGTGACGCACCGGCGCCGGGAGCCAAGCCATGAGCCTGCGTAGCAAGGCGATCCGCAAGCGCATCCTGCGCCGCGCCGGTCGCGACGAACCGGGCGCCATCGGCCTGAACCTGGTGCCGATGATCGACATCTTCACGTCGCTGCTGATCTTCCTGATGCTGACCTCGACGACGGTGCAGACCCTGCGCACGCCGAAGTCGCTGACCCTGCCGCTGTCCGCTTCGGCGCAGCCACCGAACGACACGCCGGTGCTGACTGTGTCGTCGGAGAATATCACCCTGCAGGGCGAGGTCGTGATGACGCTGCAGCAGGCCCAGGCCGACAGCGGTGCCATCCTGGCCGACCTCAAGAACCGGCTGATGCTGGCGCCGCTGGTCACCGTCCAAGGCGATGACAGCGGCAACCTCACTCGCGGCGAGATCAACATCGTGGCCGATCGTGCCATCCCCTACGCCCTGCTGAAGAAGATCATGGCCACCTGTGGTGATGCCAAGTTCGCCCGCATCTCGCTGTCGGTGAACCGTCGGTCGATGATCGGCGGCGGAGAGAATCCATGACCGCCTCGACGATGTCGCGCGTCATCCGCTGGGAGTCCTGGCAGCTCAGCGCCGAGGCAGATCGCCGCTTCCGGCGTATCGCCACCTCGACATTCGTGCCGGCGCTCGTGCTGATCGTCGCGTCGCGGCTGTGGCAGCAACCACCACCGGTCGAGCAGGAAAAGTTCGACAACTCGCAGTACGTCGAACTGCTGCCGGAAGTGAAGCCGCCACCGCCGCCGCCGCCGGCCGAGAAGGTCGTCGAGAAACCGAAGGTGGAGCCGAAGCCGGTCAAGCCGGTCGAGAAGCCGAAAGTGGAGCCGGTCGCCAAGGAAACCAAGCCGGTCAAGCCGGAACCGACGGCCCGTGAAGTGGCCGCCAAGACCGGCATCATGGCGATGGCCAGCCAGCTCAGTGATCTTGCCGACAAGAACATCGCCGTCAGCGACCAGCCGCTGAACACCGCCGCGATCACGTCGAAGAGCGGCATCGGCTCTGCAGCGGCGATCGCCGCCACGGCCTCGACCAACAGCGGCGGCATCGGCCGCGCCAGCGGCGACGTCACTTCGAATCAGGCCGGCACGGGTGTCGGCAACCGGTCGACCGGCAAGGTCAGCAGTTCGCTGGGCACCGGCACCGTCGCGCCCCGAGGCGGCAGTCCGGGTCCGGAAGGCGGGCGCACGCCGGCCGAAGTGCAGGCCGTGTTCAACCGCAACCAGGGACCGTTCTACGCGATCTTCAACCGTGCGGCGCGCGACAACGCCAGCATCGGTGCCGGCAAGATCGTGGTCCGCCTGACCATCGCTCCGAATGGTGCGGTGACGGCCTGCACCCTGGTTTCCAGCAGCTACGGCGATGCCGATTTCGAGCGCAAGGTGGTCGAGCGGGTCAAGCTGATCAATTTCGGACCGAAGAGCGGTGCGCCGTTCACCATGGACTATCCGATCCAGTTCATCCCGCAGTAGTCCTCCACCCCAATAACGAAAGGCAAGAAGCCATGGGTTTTCTTCAGGGTAAAAAAGCGCTGATCACCGGCGTCGCCAGCGACCGTTCCATCGCCACCGGCATCGCCGAAGCGATGAAGCGCGAAGGTGCCGAACTGGCGTTCACGTATCAGGGCGACAAGCTCAAGAGCCGCGTCGAGGAATTCGCGCATGAGCAGGGTTCCAACCTGGTCATGCCGCTCGATGTCACCCGCGACACCGAGATCGAATCCGTGTTTGCCCAGCTGAAGGACAGCTGGGGCGGTGTCGACATCGTCGTGCATTCGATCGGCTTCGCGCCGCGCGAACTGCTGATGGGCGGCTATCTGGAATCGGTGACCCGCGAAGGCTTTGCGCTTGCCCACGACATCAGCGCCTATTCGTTCGCCGCGCTCGGCAAGGCCGCGCGGCCGCTGATGCAGGGTCGCAACGGCAGCCTGGTGACCTTGAGCTACCTCGGTGCCGAGCGTGCGGTGCCGATGTACAACGTCATGGGACCGGCCAAGGCCAGCCTTGAAGCCAATGTCCGCTACATGGCCGCCGAACTGGGGCCCGAGGGCATTCGCGTCAACGGCATTTCCGCGGGCCCGATCAAGACACTGGCAGCCGCCGGCATCAAGGGCTTCCGCAGCATGCTGTCGAACGCCGAGAAGGTGTCGGCACTGAAGCGCAATGTCTCGATCGACGAAGTCGGCAACACCGCCGCCTTCCTGTCGTCGGACCTCGCCTCCGGCATCACCGGTCAGATCGTCTATGTCGACGCCGGTTTCAACATCATCGGCTTCGCGGTCGACGGTAACGGCTGATCCGTGCCCGGCGCGCCGCACGGCAGCGTGCGGCCGCCCCGGCTTGACGCTGTGCCGAGACACGGACGACGAATCTTCCGAGGCGCGCCTCTCGTGCGCGCCGCGCCGGCGCGGATCTGCGGCTGCAGCACGATGCGCGCGCTGCAGCCCGAGACGGCCGGCCTCGCCGATTTTCCTTTCGACTATCCCGGTTCACTGCCATGCCTGATGACCTCCGCCCCTCGCCGGTGCTCGAACTGACGCGCGCGCTGATCGCCCGTCGCTCGCTGACCCCTGACGATGCGGGCTGCTGCCAGCTGATGGCCGATCGCCTGGCCGCGCTCGGTTTCCGCATCGAATGGATCAATGCGGAAGGCATCACCAACCTCTGGGCCACGCGGGGCAGCGGCAGCCCGCTGCTGGTGCTGGCGGGCCACACCGATGTCGTGCCGCCCGGACCGATCAGCGCCTGGGCCAGCGATCCGTTCGTGCCGGAGATCCGCGATGGCGTTCTCTACGGACGGGGTGCCGCCGACATGAAGAGCGGGCTGGCGGCGATGGTCTGCGCCGTCGAACGCCTGCTGGCACAGGGCGAACCGGCCGGCACCCTCGCCTTCCTGATCACCAGC